>JBBSHK010000190.1:0-6294 GCA_038253185.1 Anaerolineae bacterium
GAACAGCGCGTCGATATTTTTTCCACTCGCCTCTTCCATCGTCCGCCGCAAATCATCGGGCTTGACATTCTGATATTTGAATCGCTGGTAATAGCTGCGCAGGAATTTGTAAAAGTTGTCGTCGCCGAGCTCGTGGCGCACCTCGTCAAAAAACAACGCTCCCTTGCTATAGATCATCTGAACGTATGCTTCTTCGCGGTACGCCGAAACGGGCAAGCCAATCGGCTGGTCGTGTCCTTGCTGCACCGCGCGATCATATGGGTCTCGAAAGTAACCCTTGAAAATGCGCGCGCCAAAATCCGCGCCGTGAGTATCGCGTTCGTAAATGTATGTCGTATATTGTGTCAGCGATTCGTCCATCCACGGCGTGTTTACCTGATCGTCGCCGATGACCGAGTACCACCACTGGTGCGCGATTTCGTGTGCGACTGCAAATTCAAAAAATTCGCGTCCCTTGGGATCGCGATAGAGTGAGCTGGCGACGGCAATTGCGCCCGGGTATTCGATTGCCGCCGCGCCGCAGCAGGCGCTCGTTTCCACCAAATCCAATTCTCTGAACGGGTACGCTCCGATGCGTTTTTCGTACACGCGCAGCGCGTCGCTCGCCCATTGCAGCACCTCTCTGCCACCCTCGGCATCCGCAGGCAAATAGTACGAGTTCATGCTAATGTCGCCGACCTGCGCGCTGGATTTTTGCAGCACAGGGCTGAGATCAATATTAAAATCACGTATCGGCGCGGCGATAACATGCCATGTCGCCTCGTTACCCTGCCCCACTTTTTCCACGGTCGAACCGGAGGTAATGACAGTGGTGGTTATGGGCGCGGTCAGGTGCACATCGTACAGCGCGCTTTCAGTATAGGTCAGGTCGCCGTAGCTTGGTGGCAGTTCGATGTGCCAACCCTTTTCGTCAAAAGCGGGAATCAGTGGAAAAATTTCCGGCAGCGCGGCGACTCCTTCCGAATTTGTAAATTCCGCATAATGTCCGGTGTTACTGATTGGAATCGTCACGGCGAATTCGACTAGAATATTCAAAGTGCTGCCGGAAGCTAACGGTTGCGCGAGTGGCACGCGCAGTGCGGTGTTCTCGACCTCGAGCTTGGGCTGCACGCTCGCCTCGTTCACGCGAATATTTGAGATGGTGAGGTTGCCGTGAACGTCGGGCAAATTCGGATAGAGGCGAAAATAAATTTCCGCCAGCGCGGTCTGCGCGTGGTTGGTATAGGTCACCAATTCTTTTCCGTCGAGATGCGTGAGCGAGGGATCGAGGAGCAAGCTCATTCGATAAACCGTCGGCGAAGGTACGAGTGACAGGTCGCCGCGAAATCCAGGACGCAGCGCCGCCGCAAAATCGGTCACGCCGGGTTGATTTGTCGCAACCGCCGGAGATGTATTGGTCGCGGACGCGGCGGGGATCAATGGCGGCGGCGAGGTTGGCGAACTAGACACGCGCGTTAAAGTGGCTGTGAGCGTGGGCGCGACATTTGTCGCGGAAGGTGTGCCGGACGGATTCGGGGACACGACGCGGCAAGCGCACAAGAGCGCGAGGCTAATCATTAAAAGCGGGTAGCGCATGTTTGTTCAAACGATATTGACAGGCACAGCGTACAATCAAAAAACCCGCCTCACTCGGAAGCGGGTTTGATTGAATCGTTCACGTCTTATCTCTTTGGCGTGTCCATTGGCTCTTCCGACGTCTCGGGTTCGCGCGCGACGACTCGCTCACGCGTGGAGGCGCCGGCATTCTCGCCCCCCGGGTTGGACTTGGACTTGCTTGAAATGAATTTGGTCATTTTGGTCCCACACGACGAGCAAACGCCTTGCAACGCCTTTCGACCATTCGTCAGCGTGACCTCTTTCGCATCGTTCATCGGCTTTTTGGTTTTCTCTTTGACGCAATAAGCCAGAGTTTCCTCAGTCATTATGATTGCCTCCAATCTTGGTTTGTTCCATATCGTTTATAACGAGTTTGAAGCAAGGGAATTCCGGCATCTCGCAAGCATGAGAGTCTCAGGAATCACGTGCGCGCAAATTTTCATTGGCTTGCCACGGTACAACTCGATCCTGCGAATTGATCCACAGCGTCGTACTGCTCGCGCGCACCAGCAATTGTCTTGTATCCGCGCGATGAATTTCTTGTCGCCACTCCGCGACGCTCCGACCGCGAGTTGTCAGCCGCGTGGTGATCTGCAATTCATCACCCGGCACGGCGGAACTGAGATAATCGAGCGAGTGGCGATAAAACCAGAGCGTTGGAATGGTACTCGAATCGAGTGTAAGTGCGTAACTCGCGTTCGTGAGCGCCTCGCGCACTGCCTCTTCGAGCCAGTCCACATAAACCGCGTTGTTGATGTGACGCGCGGAATCCGCTTCAAAATATTGCGCGCGGCGCGCGGTGACGCCTTCGATGTGCGCGGCAGAATCTCGCGACCGGCGAATGCGCGCGGGCAGCGCCGGCAGTTCGCCTTCAACAAATTTGTCGGCAATCGCGCGGTCGATGCGCGCCGGCATCAGCGTCCTGCCGTCGAGATAAACCCAATTCGCAGTCGCCCGCGCGAGCATCTTGCCGTCTCGGGCGCGAGTGACGAGATAATTGCGATCCGCGCGCACGCGGGTCATTGCAGAAACCCACGTCTTGATTTCCAGTTCATCTTCGTAACGCGCGGCGCAATTTTGTTCCAGTCGCATCGTGCGGATGACCCAGAACTGCCCGCGCTCTTTGTACCAATCGAATGAGAAACCGAGATCGGTGGACGCGCGCATCGCGGTCTCCTCAAAATAGCGGAACAGCGTCGCGCAAGAAACCTGATCGCGCGCGTCCAGATCGTACAGCGTCACACGATGCGGCAGCGTGTAAATAGGCGCGGGCATTTGTAGATTGTAGCATAATTGCGCCTCTTGACGATGTGACCACATTTGGTATAATGTAGTCCCACAGGAAAGGAGCGAACTATGACGACCAGAACCGTTGGCATCCGCGAATTGAAAGCCCAACTCGCCTCTTATTTGCAATTGGTCAAGGGCGGCGCGATAGTGACCATTACCGAGCGCGGCAAACCCATCGGGCTAATTGTGCCGATGCTGCAATCGCTTGACGAAAAATTGAAACATCTCCAAGAGGCGGGCGTGCTCAAGTGGAGCGGGCGCAAAGTCCGCCCGCACAAACCCACGACGACATTGCGCGGCAACAAGACGATGTCCGAACTATTGCTGGAGGACCGGGATTGATCCTTTACCTCGATTCGAGCGCGCTGGTTAAACTTTACATCAAAGAGTTCGGGTCAGCACAGATACTCACACTGATCGAATCGGCGGATTCGGTGGGAACAGTGTTAATCACGCGCGTCGAAGTCTCAGCAACTTTTGCGAAAGTGGTGCGAATGGGTCTCTTGGCACGTGAGCGTGCGCAGCAGAACCTCGATCGTTTCCGCGAGCACTGGAACGATTTTGAACGTCTCGAGATGAATGAATCACTGGTTGATCGCGCTGACTCGTTCGCGTGGCAGTATCACCTGCGCGGGTATGATGCAGTCCAGCTCGCGGCAGCGGTAGTTTGGCAACAGGCTTTGAACGAGCCGGTCACGTTTGCGACTTTCGACCAAAAACTCTGGACGGCGGCGCGCCAAGCAGGACTCCTAGCCTTTCCATCTGATCTCGTCACCGAACGATAAGGTGATTTGAATCGAGCACAAGGAATAAATATGAGCGCGAATTTCAAGACCCTCGGCAAAGTTACCCATCGCAAAGACGGCATCGCCAAAGTCACCGGCAAAGAAATTTACGCGTCGGATGTGACGCTGCCGCGAATGTGGCACGCGCGCGTCTTGCGTTCGCCCTACGCGCACGCGAAAATTATTTCGATTGATGCGAGCGCGGCGGAAGCAATAGGTGCCGTATGTCTCACTTACGCCGATGTGCCGCATTTGAAATACAACGAGCGCATCGTCAGCATCCCGCCGCATCTTTATCGCGACCGCACGGTGCTGGCAGACAAGGCGCGTCACGTCGGCGAGGCGATTGCCGCCGTCGCCGCGCCCACCGAAGCGGTGGCAGAAAAAGCACTGCGCGCAATCAAGGTCGAGTACGAAGTTTTGCAAACCATCACCGACCCGGAGCAATCCACCGCCGCGGACGCGGAGCCGATTCACACGAGCGTAATACTGGGCGAAAAAGAACTGCCGATCGAAAATAATGTCGCGGTCACGCGCACCATCACCGTTGGCGACATCGAAGCAGGATTCGCGCAAGCTGAGCTCGTGATGGAACGCGAATTCTTGACGAGCCGCATCTATCACGCGCAGATGGAAACGAAAGCGTGCGTGTGCAATCCCGAACCTGACGGCGGCATCACCGTGTGGCCCACTACACAATCGATTCACAATACGCGGCAACTGCTCGGCGAAATTTTTAGCATCCCGCTGAATAAAGTGAACGTCAAACGCGTGACCATCGGCGGCACGTTCGGCTCGAGCATCCAGATGAATTCGATCATCCCTATCTGTGTCGCGCTCGCGCTCAAATCGCGGCGACCGATCAAATTAACATCGACGCGCGAAGAGGATATGTACGATCACACGCGCTACCAAACGCGCATCCATTTGAAGCTCGGTGTGAAGCGTGATGGGACCTTGGTGGCGGGGCATATGCGTGCGCTCGCGGACATTGGCGCGCACAATATTCAGGCGTACCCGCTGTTGAGTGTGCTGGCGGGCTGGTGGGCGTCGCTCTACAAACTGCCGCACATGAAATTCGAAGGCAAAGCAGTGTACACCAACAAAACGCCCTCGTGCGCGATGCAGGGGTTCGGCAATCCGCAAGCGACCTTTGCGACGGAATCGCTGATGGACGAAATCGCGGAAGCGCTGGAGATGGACCCGGTCGAATTCAAATTGAAAAACTATGTCGGACTTGGCGGAACCTTTTGGGGACAAGGTCCATCGGTGCAGTCCGTGATTCGCAGCGACGGCGTGCCGCAACTGCTCGCGATTGGGAAAGAAAAAATCGGTTGGGACAATCGGCAGCGCGCGGACGCTAACGCGCAGACCGGGCGTTATCGCCGCGGCATTGGCATGGCGCGCGGTTTTCACACCAGCGGCGCGGGCGCGCCGAAACCGGGTGAAGTGATTGATTACTCCGGCGCGCTGGTAAAAGTCAACGAAGATGGTTCGGTCGACGTCGTGCACGCGATGATGGATCACGGCGGCGGAACACTTGACGCGATTGCAAAGATCGTCGCGGAAGAATTGGGTGTGCCAATCGAGAAGGTCGGCATCTCGCCGGCAGATACATTGACGACCGTGTACGATGTCGTGACGCACGCGACGCGCGGCGTGTACGCGGGCGGCGGCGCGGCGCACAAAGCCGCGCATAAAGTCAAAGCGCAAATTTTCGATTACGCCTCGCGAGTCTTGGGCTTGCAAGCCGATTCGCTTGTCATCGAGCCGGACGAAAAATTGGGACAGGGCGTGATCTACTGCCCGAACTTTCCTGAAAAGCGCATAACGCTCGGTCAGCTCGCAAAAACTTTACAAATCAACAGTTGGGGCACTATCGCCGCGGTGGAAAGTTTGCGTCAGGTGAATTGTCCCCCGGCGTATGTTTCGTACTTTGTCGAAGTGGAAGTGGACACCGAGACTGGCAAGGTCACGACGAAACGCGCGGTCATCGGCAGCGATTGCGGCACGGTCGTGAATCCCGACATGGCAATTGGTCAGCTCGAAGGCGGCTTGTCGAAAGGCATGGGCTACGCGCTGGTCGAAGACAATCAGTGGAACGCGAGCACAGGACAACTCTTGAGCAAAGGATTTTGGGTGGACGGCAAAACGCCTTCGATGGGTGAATCGCCGCTGCTCGAAAATATTGAAACCTATTTCGCGGATTCATACGAACCAAGTGGACCGTTCGGTGCGAAAGGTATTGGCGAAGCCGCGACGAATCCCTGCGCCGCGGCGTACGCAAATGCGATTCATAACGCGCTCGGCATTCGCTTCCCGACTCTGCCGATCACGCCGGAAAAAATTTTGAACGCGATCAACGCGAAAGTCGTAGACCCTGAGCGAAGCGAACGGGAGCGCGAAACACGCGAAAAGGAAATGCCGCGCGTCGAGGCGAGTGTGCCGATGCTGCAAGCGGCTGAGTAGTCGCTCGGGTAGGAGGCAGAAATGCAAACTTCAGGACTTGCTATAGTTGAATGGAATAGGATGGGAATTGAGGTTTGCTGTTCGGATTCGCAAATGCTCGAAAGCCTTCTTTCGGAATTGAAGAAAATCGTGCCCTCTTATAAGGTCGAAAACA
>JBBSHK010000191.1:0-6259 GCA_038253185.1 Anaerolineae bacterium
CGCCGTGCTGAAATTCTATTAACAATCAATCTCTGACCGCGTTTTGTTAGGCGTTCTTAGCCGCGACGCTTTCTAAGAATAGAACAGGTCGCCAAGTAAGCCATACTTCTGCTATGGAATACTTGGCGACCTGCTTACTTGCCAAATCAGGGTATCACCCTCGCGCGAGTTTGTCAAAGATTCGGAACGTTATAGGTCCTCTCGGAACCTCGCGAGCGATTCACGAACTCGTTGTGGCTATCGTGCCAGTCTGCGCGTCGCCCACCCTACAAACAACAGCGCAAGACCGAGCAGCATCCATAATGGTGATAGGATGTTGCCTCCGGTCGTCGGCGCGGCACTCGGCGCTCCCGCAGGTGCGGCAGGGCATTTGAGTTGTGGGTCAAAAACGCCAAACAGCACCTGCCCGTTCGGCTTGAAGTACGCGTGCAGCATATAATGAGGTTCTTCGACTCCCGGGTGTCCGGGTTGTACCGTGAGAGTTTGTCCGAACAAAACCGGCGCGGGTTGGACTTTTTGAGAAGCCTCCCACTCCACTCCAACGACTTTATTGTTCCCATCGAGCATTACCAACGCCGGGGTCTGAGCGTCGAGCTTGCCACTCTGGAATTGAGCATCCCAAACCTGCTTGTTCATGGCGTGAAAGCCCATTCCGCCGAGCGGTGAGGACACACAAACCGGCTCCGGTGCGTATCCTGCTGCCTTGACCTGGTCGGGAGTCATATTTTCAAATTTGGCGCGGACTGTAGCGAACTCCGCTGATTGCGCGATGGGAGTTGCTGGAGGAGGCGGTTGCGCCGACGCGATCATTGGCAACATGCTCAGAGCCAGCAAGGCGATTGCGGATACTTGGAGAAAACGCACAATCGTACCGTATCTCTGTCGTGGTAACATTAGCCCTCCTTTGTGAATTGAATGCTTGAACGCCTGCAACTGAGTATATCATGCGCGCCCATGCGAGTCAACACTTTTTACAAATCGGGAATGCGCCCAAGCCAAACTTGGAGTCAAGCGGGAATTTCCATCGAGCACGCCGGTTGTGTTTCCTCCAGCAATTTCTCCAATACTCGGTCAAACTCGCGCGCATCACCGCTCGTATAGAAAATCTTTTTCCCTTTGCGCTTCTGGCGGTTCGACAAATCCCGCTCGCACAAGACCCGCGCAGTCTGTCGCGCCACCGCATCGCTCGGATCGATGATAGCGATTTTACCGCCCGCGATTTTTTCAATAAGCGGCACGAGAAATGGATAATGCGTGCAGCCCAGCGCGAGTTCGTCCACGCCCGCGTCCAACATCGGCGCGAGTACGCGGCGCACACTCGCCTGCGTCTCTGCCGAATCAATATCGCCGCGCTCGACGCGCTCGACCCAATCCGGCGGGTACTCGACCAGCACTGTAACATCATTCGCGTACGACGCGCTCGTGCGGGCAAAAAGTTCGCCGCGTAAGGTGCCTTCGGTCGCGAGCACGCCAATGCGTTTCGTGCGCGAGTTTTGCGCCGCGGGTTTCACCGCGGGCTCCATTCCGATGAATGGGATTTCAGGAAAAGTGTTACGCAAATGGGTGAGGGCTGCCGCCGACGCGGTGTTGCACGCGACCACGATCGCTTTACAACCCTGCGCGAGCAGAAATTCGGTCACGCGTTGGGAGAGGGCGCGAATCTCGTCCGCGGGGCGCGGACCGTACGGGCAAAACTTTTGGTCGGCGAAATAGACGAGGTCTTCGTGCGGCAACTCGCGCGTGACGGCGCGCAAAACGGAAAGTCCGCCAACACCGGAGTCAAAAAGCCCGATTGGGCTAGCTGGTCTAATCAAGGTCGCGTCAACCACAAAGACGCAAAGCCGCAATAGAGATAATGTTATCCAATGCTGGGTGCCTTCGTGTCTTGGTGGTTACTATTACGCGCCCGATGATACTCGCGCGCGCTCGCGACGAATTCTTCGAACAGCCGCGCCATCCGCGCATCGTCGCCGAGCAGCTCGGGATGAAACTGCACGCCCACGATGAATCGCTCGTCATCTTCCGCTTCCACGCCTTCGACCACGCCATCGGGCGCGCGCGCGACAATTTTCAAACCCGGCGCGACTTGTTTCAACGATTGGTGATGCAAGCTGTTGACTTGTATTTCCGTCGCGCCGAGCGCGCGGGCGAGGCGCGATGTCGAATCGATTTGAATCGGATGCGCGCGCAAATTATACGGATCGCCTTTACGATAATTGTGCCACAGCTCAGTCTCGATCTGCGCGGGAATATCTTGATACAGACTGCCGCCCGCCGCCACATTCAACATCTGCACGCCGCGACAAACACCAAAAATCGGTTTCTCTTCATTCAATGCCCAGCGCGTCACGCGCAGTTCCGTTTCGTCGCGCGCCAGTTCGATGTCGCCGCAGAACGACTCAATCTCTTCGCCAAATTCTTTGGGATGCACGTCCAGCCCTCCCGCCAGCAGCAAGCCGTCGAGGTGAACGAAAATATTCCGCAGCGTATCTTCCGAGAGATTCAACGGAATCAATACGGGCGCGCCGCCCGCGTTCTCGACTGAGCGCGTGTACGTAAAGGGAATACCCGAAAATTCAAACTTGCTGTCTGCGGGGCAGACGGTGCGGCACGGAATGCCGATCAGCGGTTTACTAGGATTGTTCAAGCTAACACCTCGTTACACAAATTTCCAATTCCATCAATCGCGCGCTCACGTCGTTGACGATGGTATATTCAAAAATATAACTGTGCGCCTCCGCCACCGTGACGTTGCGCGCGGTCTTCGCGATCACGACGCCGAGTTGAAGGAGGAAGGATGAATACACAGCTTTTACTCGATCCTTCCTCCTTCCGCCCTTACTGCGTTTTCCCTCGTCCCTCGATCCGATATTCTTCTACGACCTCGCCGCTGCGCGCCGCGAAAAATTTGTCATAGAGATTGACGGTCGCGCAGGCGTGATTCGGAATGATCTCGACTTTGTCGCCAATGCTCGGCAGGTAAGATGAATCAATAACTTTCACCGTCGCGTGTTCTTCTGACAGGCGCTCGATACTCAAATTGTTTTCGTATCCTTTGACGAGACCGTGCCCCATCACCAATTGCGCGGCGAGCTTATCGGAAGTCAATGCTTTGGTGCCGGTATCGAGAATCACGCGGTCGGGATGTTTCGCCACGACCGTGCCAATCACGCTCAGCGCGCAATCGTCCGGCGTGCACGAGCGCAGCGCGATTTGGGAGGCGTCATAGAAAACGTAATTGCCCGGACGAATTTCGGTGACGCCCGGCACACGCGCGACAAAGGGCGCGGTGGGCGTCGAACCCACGCTCACCTCTTGTACTGGAATCCCGTCGCGCCGCAGCAACTCCGCGCTTTCGACCACGCATTCGCCCTCGTACTCGGCGATCTCCGCGATTTCTTCAATATCCTTCGACCCGTAAACGTGTCCCGCGTGGGTGAGCAAGCCGATGAATTCAACCCCGCGCAATTTCACAATCTCGCGCACCAGCTCGCGCACCGCTTCGCCCGGCAGTACGCCGACGCGATGATACCCCGGATCGACTTCGACCAAAATCTTTACTCGCTGGTTTCGCGCTTCCGCCGCGTCCGAGATATCGCGCGCGACCTTGATCGAATCGAGCGTGACGCGTAGATTCGCGCGTTCATTTAGCTCGAGCAGCCGTTCCAATTTCAGCGCGCCTTGTAGCGGGAACGCGATGAGCAAGTCAATAATATTCGCGCGCTCCATCACTTCCGCCTCGCCCACTTTGGCGACGGTGATGCCGCGCGCGCCTGCGCGCAATTGCTTCTGCGCGATCGCCGGCGTCTTGTGCGTCTTGGTGTGCGGGCGCAGCTTCACTCTCGCGTCGTCCGCGATTTTTTGCATCCGCGCGAGGTTGCGGTCGAGCTTGTCAAAATCGACCACAAGCGCAGGTGTGTCCAGATCGAAGATAGTCATTAGTTGTTTGTTGTTAGTTATTCGTTGTTAGTTCTTGTTCATTGTGCATTGTCCATTGTGCATTGTGCATTCACCTGCTCATCCACCACCACGCGCCGGCGATGCCCAACATCAGACCGACGAAAACTTCGAACGGCGTATGACCCAGCAATTCGCGCAGCTTGGTATCCGAGATGGGATGCCCTTGAAATAATTCCTGGATCATCTGGTTCAAAATGCGCGCTTGAATGCTCGCCGCGCGCCGCACTCCCGCCGCGTCGTACATTGTGACGGCGGCAAAGATCAGCGATAACACAAACACGCTGGAACTGACTCCTTCCTTGATGCCGATCGCAGTGGCGAGCGCGCTGACTGCGGCGGAATGCGAAGAGGGCATTCCGCCCATCGTCGTCAATAGTCGCAAGTTAAAGCGGCGGCGTAAAATTAATTCGACAAAGAATTTCAAGCTCTGCGCGGCTGCCCACGAAACAAAGGTGGCTTGAAAAATGCGATTGGAGAGGAATTCGGGCATTGGGGGAAGGTAAAAGTTGAAAGTTAAAGGTTGAATGTTAGGAGTCGGAAAAAAAGTTTATTCCTCCAACTTGTTTCAAAACTGAATCCACCGCACTGTATTGTTGCTGCGCGAATTTGATTTCCAATATTGGAATACGCTAATCGGGGTTTTGAAACAAGCTGTCATCACTCTCACGCTCTTCGAGTTCTGCCAACTCCGTCTCGTCGCGGAGTGAAGGCGATAGTTCGCGGATTCGCAACTCGGCGTGGTCGAGTCGTTCACCGCACAACTTGGCGAGCTGCATCCCGCGCTCGTACAGCGCGAGCGATTCGTCGAGCGTCAGGTTGCCCGCTTCGAGTTTTTCGACGGTCGCTTCCAGCTCTTCAAACAATTCTTCAAAGGTCGGCGCCTTTTTGGGCATTCGTTCATTCCACGCGCGCGGGGAATTCACCATCGCGCACGCGCACTTGAATCTGATCGTTGGTGGTCACATCGGCGGTCGAAGTGACCACATCGCCGCGCGATGTCACGCGTACGATCGCATAACCGCGCTCCAGCGTCGCGTTCGGACTCAATGCTTCGAGTTGTCGCGTCGCACTGCGCAATTGTTCGCGTTGCAGCGCGAGCCGTCGCGCGAGTTGCGCCGTTGCGGCGCGCGAAAATTCGTCAACCTGCTGCCGTTTGTTCGCGATACGTCCGCGTGGCGAGGCGCGTTGCACCGCCTTGTAATCAGTAACCCAGCGTTGGCGCGCATCCTCCAATGCGCCGCGGATCGCCTGACGCAAGCGGCGTTCGTGCAACATCAAATTCGCGCGCAATTCATTCTGATCGGGTGTGCAAAACTGCGCGGCGGCGGTGGGCGTCGGCGCGCGCAGGTCGGCGCAAAAATAGGCAATGGTGAAATCGGTCTCATGTCCGACGCCAGAAATCACCGGCACGCGCGATTGATTGATGGCGCGCGCCACGCGTTCGTCGTTGAATGCCCACAGGTCTTCGAGCGAGCCGCCGCCGCGCGCGAGAATAATTACATCCAATTCTTCGACCGTTTGCAACGCGTTGAGCGCGGCAACAATTTGTGGCGGCGCGCCGTCGCCCTGCACCGCCGTCGAAGCTAAAAATATTTCAGGCAGCGGATAGCGTCGCTGCAAGATGTGCAGGATGTCGTGGAGCACTGCGCCATCGCGCGAAGTGACAATCCCGATCCGTCGCGGAAATTTCGGCAGCGCGCGTTTCCGTTCCGCCGCGAACAGCCCCTCACCGTCGAGCCGCTGCTTGAGCGCTTCGAACTGTTGATACAACAAGCCCGCGCCGATGAATTGGATTTCTTCGACGTACAATTGCAGATCGCCGCGCGCTTCGTAAATTGAAAACGCGCCGTGCGCGTAGACCGCTTCACCCTCGCGCGGCAGTCGCGTGAGACGCGCCGCGCTGCGTTTCCACATCACGCAGCGGAGGCACGCCGATTCATCTTTGAGCGAAAAGTAAAGATGCCCCGAAGAATATTGGCGACACTCGGAGATTTCGCCCTGCACCCACACGTCGCTCAAAATTTCGTCGCTGCTGATCACCTCGCGGAGATGCTGCACGATTTCGCTGACGCGATAGGGCTGAGAAAACATTTGCATGCTGTCGAGGATACCAAAAAAAGAAGGATAAAATAACCAGACCCCGAGAGCGCAGAGAGAACGAGTTCTCCGTGAACTCTGTCTCTGTGGTTTCGGCTAGAGTCGTCCGAGAAAATTAGACGCGCGTCACGTATTCGCCGGTACGTGTATCGACGCGCACCGTGTCGCCAGAGTTTACAAAAAATGGGACGGTGACCATCAC
>JBBSHK010000192.1:0-6251 GCA_038253185.1 Anaerolineae bacterium
AGCAAACGTCGAGATAGATTTTCAGCATACCTATTGTCTTTCAATCAATCTTTGTATCACGCGCTGTGCGCCGAAAAATTTTTGGGTGAATTGAGTGACCGCGTCGGCGTCAAATTCTTTGCATGAGAAAAGATCGAGATAGACCGAGCGTTTGAACTCGCTGAAATGTCCGACGATGGCGCTGGTCTCGATTAACTGCACGAGCGAATAGCCGGAGGTCATCGGCTTTTCGTGTCCGAAATGCTCGATCAGTGGTTCACCGAATCGCTTCATCTGCAACTGCTCACACACCTCGACCGCGAAACGACGGATAGTCTCTCGCGAAGAAATTGTTTCTAAATCACAATCGTACAGGTCCAGCAATAATTCCCACCCAAAAATGTCCGCGCTCACTCAGCCACCTTTTCCGAAACTGTTGGTGACGCGGACTTGGACTTGACCAGCATCGTCAAATTCCCTTGCTGCGTCACCTCGTCGCGCTGATTCAGAATGCGCGCTTCGATGATAATGATGCCGCCGCCCGCGGCTTTCATTTCCTTTTTCTGTTTCACTCGCGCGACGCCGTGCACCGTATCACCAATTTTGATCGGCGCAGTAAATTTCCACTCCAGTCCCATAAATGCCATCACCGTGCCTTCGACAAAACCTTGCGCCACGAGCGAACCGACGCCGACCGAGAGTCCGAGCAGCCCATGCGCGATGCGCTCGCCGAACATATTCGCTTGGGCGTACTCGACATCGGTGTGCAACTGCGTCCAATCGCCCGACAGCGCGGCAAAATTCACGATGTCGCCTTCGGTGATGGTACGCCCGGGCGAAAAAATTTCCTGCCCAATTTCAAATTCTTCAAAGTACTTGCCGCGTTGTTGATAAGGCACGGTCTACTCCTGAATGCACAATGCATAGTGAACAATGAAATTACTGTCGACTGTTGACTGGCTACTGACGACTGATTTCTGACGACTGTCTTCTGATAACTGATTTCCCTGCGTACTCGGCGGTATCGCCCAATTCTTCTTCGATGCGCAAGAGTTGATTGTATTTCGCGACGCGTTCGGAACGCGCCGGCGCGCCGGTCTTGATCTGTCCCGCGTTCGTCGCCACGACCAGATCCGCGATGGTCGCGTCCTCCGTTTCGCCGGAGCGATGTGACACGACCGCAGTCCAGCCCGCGCGCTGCGCCATATCAATCGCGGCGAGCGTTTCGCTCAGCGTGCCGATTTGATTTAATTTGATGAGAATGGAATTCGCCGCGTCGCGTTCGATTGCCTGCAACAATCGTTCGACATTCGTGACGAGCAGATCGTCGCCGACCAATTGCACGCGCGCGCCGAGCCGCTGCGTGAGCTGAACCCAATGCTCCCAATCATCTTCCGCGAGACCATCTTCAATCGAGACAATCGGATACTGCTCGACGAGCTGCGCGTATTTCTCAATCAATTCTTCGCCGCTGAGCGTCTGTCCCTCGCGCCGCAAATTGTATTTGCCATTCTCGAAAAACTCGGACGCGGCGGGATCGAGCGCGAGGAACACATCTTCGCCTGGACGATAACCCGCGTCGGTGATCGCTTCCATTATCAGGTCGAGCGCTTCGGCATTCGATTTGAGCGCGGGCGCGAAACCGCCTTCGTCGCCGACGTTCACACTATAGCCGCGCTGTTTTAAATTCTGCTTGAGCGCCTGATAGATTTCGGAACCCCAGCGCAGGGCTTCGGCAAAGATCGGCGCGCCCGCAGGCGCGATCATAAATTCTTGGAAATCGGTGGACTGCCACGAGGTATGCGCGCCGCCGTTCAAAATATTCATCAGCGGAACGGGCAGCACGCGCGCGTGCACGCCGCCGAGATAACGATAGAGCGGGAGACCGAACGAATTCGCCGCCGCTTTGGCTACCGCGAGCGAAACGCCGAGCAGCGCGTTCGCGCCGAGGTTCGATTTGTTGGGGCTGTCGTCGAGCGTGATGAGCAGTTGGTCAATCGCGGTCTGTTCACGCGGGTCCCAGCCGACGAGTTCTTCGGCGAGCACGGTGTTCACATTTTGCACTGCTTTGGAAACACCTTTGCCGCCAAAGCGCGCCTTGTCGCCATCGCGCAGTTCGAGCGCCTCGTGCACGCCGGTCGAGGCTCCGCTCGGAACCGCGGCGCGCCCCATTTTGCCGTCGCTCAAGAGAACGTCCACCTCGACGGTGGGATTTCCGCGCGAATCGAGAATCTCGCGCGCGATAATATCCTCGATAACAACCGTGTTCATCATATCACCCATCACGCGCCACAAAGACAAATTTTGCTTCGGGTACTCTGCGTCCTTTGGGTTTAGTTCGCCGTGAAACAAAAAGGCGAAACAAGTTCGCCTATTCTAACGTATTTAGATTTTACAATCAAGCTTTCGAATCAAACAATTGTTTTGCGCGTGATCTTTACTGCTGCGCGCAGTCTCGAATCACCATCGGATTCGCGCCGACAAATTTACATTCGACTTGATGCGTGCCGAGGGTCGCGCGCACCGAGACCACACCGCCGGAATGATGCACCAGAGACACCTGTTGCAGATTCTTGAACTCGGCTTGGCGCTGCGACTGCCACGCCAAGGTGGGTGGATCACTCACGACCACACATTCCTCACAATGCACAATGCCGCTGGTCAGAAATTGCATCATCCACTCGCGATATTGTTCGCGCAAATCGACGCACGTGCCGAGGTAATCTCCGTACTGTTTTACCTCGCAGCGCCAGATAAAGCCATTATCAAAAGTCGCATCCACCACCGCCTGCTTGAAATTATTCGGGTCGTAATCCGCGAGCTGCTGCCGATAATGTTCGGAAAATTTTTCGCGCCACGACTGTCCCTGCGTATATTCCACCGCGCGCAGCGGATCGAGACTGTCGAGGCTGAGATTGGGCGCGCGGTGTATTCCCAACTCGATAATGCGATGGGTCAATTGCAAAGGCGCGCGCAGCGGCGCATCAATAATGCTGTCATACACCGCGGCAAAACCAAGCGCCAGCGGCGCGCTCACCAAAAACAGCGCCCAGCCGCCGCGCGTGATGCGATTATCGTCGTCGCTGCGGTCCCACGCCCAATCGACAGAGACCATCTGGAGCACGGCAATTGGAATGGCAAGAACTGTGGCGACAATCAACGTGACAATCAGTTGCTCTGCCGCTGCGGCAGGAAATTGAAAGAGCGGCAGCCCGCGCACCTCGCCGTCGAGCAATTGCGCCAGCGCGGCTTCACCTTCGAACGGCAGATGAATCGCAATCAAGCCGCACAGCGTGCCCGCGCCGATCCAGACGAACAATTTGCGGAGGAACGCGCCGCGCGCCGCCAGCGCACCGGCGAGCGCACACAACGGAACAACCGTGACGCTCGCCAGCAGCAGCTTGGTCCAAAAAAATTCGGCGGATACAGAAGCGAGCAGCCACGCGTCCCAGCCCCACGCCGCTATCACGAGGAGAATGCCGAACACCAACCCATAGCGCCATCCCGCGCCTGCCTCAAACTTGCGGCGGACTGCGGGATCAATTCTTTGTCGTGTAAAAATGGTGGAATTCATTTTGGATGAAAATAAAAATAGGCGGAGATGTGTTCCGCCTATTCTAACGCATTTGGAAATTCAATCAACGCACTGCGCGCGGTCTTCGCAGAAACCAATTGTCCGCCAACCCAAGCCGCACCTCGCGCGGGTCCGCGTGCCAGATGCCCGCGATTTTCGTCGCGCAGTTCGGACAGGTGCCCTCGCCGGTGATACGATAATCGAGAATCGTATAGCCGTAACGTTCGATCAAAAGCTCGCGGCAATTTGGACAGTAGGTATTCTCCCATTCGCCCACATTGCCCGGAATATTTCCCGCGTAAACGTAATTCAATCCCGCCTCGCGCCCAAGCTCGCACGCGCGCAGCAGCATCGAGACCGAGGTGTTCGCGTGATCCATCATCTTGTAATCTTGGTGAAAAGCGGTAACGTGCCACGGAATATCCCTTGACACCGATGCAATGAACTGCGCCGCGTCGCGCAACTCTTCTTCCGAATCATTGAACCCCGGCACAGTCAACGTGACAATCTCTAACCAAAAGCCCATCGAGTGCACCAGCTTGACGCCGTCGAGAATATTTTGCAAGGGCGCGCCGAGCTGCCGATAATTTTTATCGCGCATTGATTTCAGATCAATCTTGTACGCGCTCACGTACGGGCGAATGTATTCGAGCACCTCGCGCGTGGCATTTCCATTCGACACATACGCGCAGGTGAATCCATTCGCCTTCGCTTCTCCAAAAACTTCGACCGCCCATTCGCTCGTGATGAGCGGCTCGTTGTACGAACTTGCGACCACTTTCGCGCCGTTGCGCTTGCCGAGCATAACGAGCTGCTGTGGTGTGACGAGCGTCGGTGGACGACCCGCAGTCGCGTCGCGCAATGCTTGCGAGATATCCCAATTTTGACAATTTGAGACCGCGAAGAAGTTGGCGAGATAATTGTGCTCGCTCTCGACCTGCATATTGTAAACATCGCCATCATAGTCTAAGAACGAAATCTCGCGGAGCGGAATCAAATAATAATCGTCTGTCTCGATAACGCGACGCGCAACGGAACTATTCTCATACCAGACAATAGTGTATTGATGGGGTGAGCACTTGACCTCACGACCCAAAATTCTCCCGACCAATGAAGTTGGCGTGTCGTAAAGAGACGGCGCATGACCAAGCTTTAACGCAAGCCACGCGATGTCATACGCGAGCGAAGAGGAAACGGTCGTCACACTGACTTTGCCGGTCGAGTAACGATGTCCATCTCCCTGCGCGTAGGCATCAAGGAAGGCTTGCGCGACCTGACGGGGTGCATCAAACAATTGTTTAGGCACACGTTTTTCATCCGCCCTTCCACCACACAATGATTTGAAGAGGAGCGCGGCGGAGACTTTTGATACTACGACGGCGAGTGTCGTCGAGCGCGCTATGATTTGTGCCTCGAGACCCAAGTGTTCGCGCAATAATTCGCGCACATGTTCAGCCAGCGTGATCTCTCTAGGTGAAAAGCTGAAATTCAGATCGTAACTATTTGGACGCGTCTTTTCCTGAATCACCGAGCCTTCGGCGCAGTAGTATCCGAGGAGTTGCGCCATAGCTTCATCTAGCGGAATTGTGAGCGGGATTCCGGGACGATGTTCATTTGGAAAGCGCAGTGTGTTGCTTTCAACAAGCACGCCACGCGTGCGCACGTCTTCCGCGCGACCGCGCGACATCTTGCTTCGCACGTGTCGGATATAGGATGCGCTTTTTTCCAGACGTTCGCCAATTTCGTGTGACGTCTCGCCGCGCGCTGTCGCCGCCCTAATTTCTTCGCGGACTTGGATGGACAAATCCCAGGGCACGCGGTATGTGACCTGATGCTCGCTCAATTGCTTTTTGACATCAATGACCTGCGGCGATGTAAAAGAATAGTGACGTGGAATTGCAAGATAATGCTTCAGCGTCAAGTCTTTGGCGTACATCAACGTGGGCGCTCGTTTTACATCATCCGTGGCGAATACTCGATGGTCGGGCGTGCAACGCAGTTCGGGCAAATAAAATGGTTTGATTACGGCGAGCTTGCCGCGGTACGGATGCTTGAAAACTGCTTCGACGCGTCGCCATGTTCCTGAGGCTGAGATCGTCCGTACAGCGTACGGATAAGCAATTTCAGCCTCGCGCCTTTGCTCGAATCGTTCTGAGGAATTGAAAACATCCGAGAATTGTTTCGGACCTTGTTCCGTGATGACCATAGTGTCGGGTGCGAAGCAATACCCACAGTGCAGATCGCATCCGAGCATTCCGAAAGTGAGCGCGTCAGTGCCGGGGTACACGTGAAAGAACGGTTTCTTTTCAATCGGGTCGCACTGCAACGCGGCGACATACCCGCGCGGCACAAATAATTTTCCATCCACGTTGTAGCGCACCTGACAAATGCCGCGTCCGCCGTCGTTGATCTTGCAATGGTGCCCGCAGGCGAAACAGTGCACGCGCTGGTTGTCGAGTTTTTCGTACAGGTCACCCTCGCGCACCATCAGATTGATCTCGTTCGCGAGCGCACTCCCCGCAATCGGTTGGCGCAGTTTGGATATTTCTTTCAGCAAGTCCGTCGCGGGCTCGCTCGCGCGATCGGAGCGACGGATCTCTGGTTCTTTCGTGCTCATTTCAAATCACTTCCCACTTTTTTACAGCGAGGCTACTTAGAACGCCTAACAAAATGAATCTGTCAGAACGATTTTCTTCGC
>JBBSHK010000193.1:0-6227 GCA_038253185.1 Anaerolineae bacterium
CGCGATGCCCGCCGCGCACGAGACGCACCGCCATATTTCCACCCATTCGACCGAGTCCTAAAATTGCGAGTTCCATCCGAGTTTGCTCCTTATTGCGATCAGAGTCAATCTACGTCGCGCGCGTCTTGCTATTTTCGCGTTCGTTGTCGCCGACTTCTGAGTTTTCCTCCTCCTCTTCCTCCGACGATTCGTAAAAGCCGCCCTGAACTTTTGCGCCAAGCTCCTGCGCGCTCTCCATCACCTGCTCGAATAATTTCTCCGCGTCCTCGTAGGTCGGAATGCGCGTGACGCGAATTTGCAGCGTCAAGTTTTTCTCATCCATCTGTTTCTTTTCGCGCTGATTTTTTCCGCGCGCTAACTTTTTTGCGCCGGCATCATCATTGCACCCTGCCCTGCCGCTTGCGTGAGCACGCGTTCGAGTTCCGATGGATCTGTCTCTGCGCTCAGGTGCAGACGAAGCGCGCGTCGTCCGTGATTTTTCAATGCTTGCCAATCGCCAATCGCCTGCGCCTGTTTCAAAATTCCAAAAGTGTACTGCTCGCCGGGAATCTGCAAGTCTTTGCGATTGTCCGCGGTGATCTGGATGAATACGCCTTCGTTCGCGCCGCCCTTGTGCAACTGTCCGGTGGAATGCAAAAAGCGCGGACCATACCCCACCGTCGTCGCCACGCAATAATTGTCACGCAGCGCGACCCGCCCCGCTTGCAATGCCTTGTCATTCGCCGGCGAACGCGTGAGATATGCCATCAGCGCGATGTAATCGCCCGGTTTGGTCTGCTCCAAAAATTCGCGCAAGTACGCCTGCACGCTGTCGTGTTTGCCTTTCGCTTCATCCCAGTACACCGAAATGCCGTTCTGCGAAAAATTCGCGCCAAAGTTCGGCAGCTCGCAGCCCGCGACATATTCGTCGAGCACGCGCTTGGTATTTTCTTTGCTCTCCGAAACGTTCGGCTCGTCGAAGGCATTGATGCCCATCAACGCGCCCGCGATTGCCGTCGCAAACTCCCAACGGAAAAATTCCGAGCCGAGTGAGTACGCATCCTTGAGCCGCAAGCGAATGACCGGCTGTCCCGCCTTTTCCAATTTGTCCACACCCGCGTCGAGCGCATCGTTCTTGTCATTCTCGAGCCGCAGATAAACAAAGACGCGGTCCTCGCCGTACACATCCGCCGAGCCGATCGGTTCCCCCTCGATTGGCACCAGCCCACGTCCTGCCTCGTTCTTTGAATCAATCAGACTTACATTTTGCTCATCATCCGCTTTTTGTTCGGGCGCTTTGCCGGTTGATTCAGCGAGTAGCTGCTCGACCCAGTAACCAAATTTGTCAATGCCGGGGGAGAGCACGAATGTGACCTTGTCGCGACCTTGCGCGTACAACGCCCCGAGAATCGTGCCGAGCCATACCCCCGGGTTCTCCGTCGTGGGCACACACGAATCGATCGCGTGCATCATTCGGCTCGCGCGGTCGAGCAATTGCGCGACATCGACGCCCATCAACGCCGCGGGCACCAGACCGAAATACGACAGCGCGGAATAACGTCCGCCGATGTCCGACGGATTCACAAACGTGTTGCGGAAATGTCGCTCGCGGGCGAGTCGTTCGAGCGGCGTGCCAGCGTCGGTGATCGCGACAAAACTTTGTCCCGCCTTGTCACCGCGCAGCGCGTGCACGTGCCCGTAAAAATATTTAAAGTACGACAATGTTTCGGTCGTCGTACCGGATTTGCTGCTGACGAGATAGAGCGTGTCCGCCGGATTCATTTCGCGCAAATACGCGCGCACGGTCGCGGGGTCGGTGGTATCGAGCACCGCGAAATTCGGATGCCCGCGCGCGATGCCAAAAGTGTATTGCATCACTTCCGGCGCGAGCGAACTTCCGCCCATGCCGAGCAGCAGCACGTGCTTGAACCCATCGGCGATGACGCGCTCGGTAAATGACTTGAGCGTTTCGACCTGTTCCGCCATTGTCTCTGCGACCCTGAGCCAGCCGAGACGATTACGCACAATTTCCTGATGCGCGCTATCGCCGGTCCACAGCGCGGGATCGCGCTGCCACACTCTAGCCGCGATGCTTTTTTTTTCTGCCGCCGCCAGCTGCTGCTCGACGGGTTGGGAATATTTTCCAAGCGAGGCGCTCTGCCGCGGAGCCGCCGATTTCTCCATCTCCGCGCGCTTGGCGTCGATTTCTTTGCCCAATTTATCGAACGCCTCATCGAATTTTTCGACGCCCTCTTTCAACACCTGCGCGGTGACGGCGTCGAGACTTAATCCCGCGGCTTCAAAGCGGCGAATGACCTCGTGCGCTTGGTCAAGGTTCTGGTCCACCGTGCGCTCGACGATGCCGTGATCCTTGAACGCGTAAATGGTTTCGAGCGGCAACGTATTGACGGTGTCTGGACCGATGAGCGTTTCGACATAGATGACATCACGATACGCGGGATTCTTGGTCGAGGTCGAAGCCCACAGCGGACGCTGCACCCGCGCGCCTTGCGCTTTGAGCGCGTCGAAACGCGCGTCGGAAAAGATTTTTTGGAATCGCTCGTACGCGATCTTGGCGTTCGCAATCGCGAGCTTGCCCTTGAGATCGTTCAGCTCTTCAAATTTTTCCGGGTCTTTCTCCGTCTTGATCTTTTCGTCGAGCTGCTTGTCCGCGAGCGTGTCGATGCGGCTGACGAAAAAACTCGCGACCGAGGCAATCCGATCGATGGGCTTGTTTTCCGCGACGCGACGTTCGAGCGCGCGAATGTACGCCCACGCCACTTCCTCATACGCCGCTACCGCGAACAGCAGCGTAATGTTGATATTAATTCCCTCGTACAGCGATTCCTCAATCGCAGTCGTGCCCTCTTTGGTGCCAGGGATTTTTATCATCAAGTTCGGGCGGTCGACAATTTTCCAGAAACGACGGACCTCTTCCAAAGTGCCTTGCGTGTCGAACGCCAGCTTGGGCGAGACTTCGAGGCTCACGAATCCGTCCGCGCCGTTCGTCTCATCGTACAGCGGGCGAAAAACATCGCACGCCATGCGCACATCGTCGGTCGCGACGCGATCGTAGATTTTGCCGGAATCAAGACCTTCGCCGACCAGCTCGCGGATTTGTTCGTCGTAATCGGAACTCCCGCCGATAGCTTTTTCAAAAATGGAAGGGTTGGCGGTCTCGCCCCGCAGCCCGACCTGATCGATCAACTGTTTCAATTCACCCGATTTGATTTGACCACGGCGGATGCTGTCCAGCCAAATCGACTGCCCCTGCTCGAGCAATTCTTGAAGCGGATTCTTGCCATTCTGGTTTGCCATAATAGAACTCCCAAACTTGGTCGAAAGTTAGAAAGTTGAGGGTTAAAGGCTAAAAGTAGAGACACGAACCTTTAACGTTCAACCTCCGACCTTCAACTCACTCTGAATTTTCCAACTCTTTGATTTTGTTCAGTCGCCGCAGGTGGCGCGCTTCGCCGGAAAATACCGCGTGCACAAACGCGTCCACCAATTCTACCGCCAGCGCGGGACCAATAACCCGCGCGCCGAGCGCGAGCACATTCATATCATCGTGCTCTACACCCTGATGCGCGGAATACGTATCGTGCGCGAGCGCCGCGCGCACTCCGCGCAACTTGTTCGCCGCAATCGCCGCGCCCACTCCGCTGCCACAAACCAGGACCGCGCGCTCTGCCTCGCCGCGCTGGATCGCTTCGCCCACCGCAATCGCGAAATCGGGATAATCATCCGTCGCATCATAGGCGAACGCGCCGCAGTCCACTACGCTATGTCCCTGCTCTGTTAGAAAAGCGGTGATTGTTTCTTTCAGCGTATACCCGCCGTGATCGCAACCGAACGCGACGCGCATTCTCAATCGTTCCCTTCGCGATTTTCGATTAGAAGCGAATACAACCGCTGCTGGCGTTCCATCGCGCGCCGGTAGATTTCGTAACGCGCTGCTTCGGGATAAAAAATCTCGCGCGAGGCGGCGGGCAATTGCGCGGCGTCCTGAATTACACCCAGCGCCTCGAGTGCCAACAGCGCCGCGCCGCGCGCCGATGATTGCTCTTCATCTGAAACAATCACCGGCATTCCGAAAACGTCGGCAAGAATCTGAACCCACACGCGTGAATGAAATAATGCCGATCCACTCGCGACGATCTTTTCCGGCGGCGGAATCGCTTCGCGCAGCAGCGAATAAATAAATCCAAAGCGATAGGAGATGGCTTCGAGCACCGCGCGCCAGATTTCGAGCGGCGACGTGTCCAGACTCAAGCCAATGATCGCGGCACGCGCCTCGCCGTGATAGCCGGGGCTGCGCTCACCTGCGAAAAACGGCAGCAGCGTCAACCCGTGTGCGTCGGGTTCGAGTGTCGCGAGCTCCGCTTCCAAATTTTCCGGCGGCGGCAGTTGCAAGATTTCGCGCAGCCGCGCAAAGACGTTGCCCCCATTATTTAACGAGCCGCCCAAGAGACTGCGACGCTCGTCAACAGTATACACCCACAAACCGCTCGGGATTTGGTTTAACGCGTTCGGCGGAATCACCGCGCGCAACGCGCCACTCGTTCCCACGGTGATCGAAACACTGGTCGCGTCGGTGCAACCACTGCCGAGGTTTGCCGCCGCGCCATCGCCAATCGCCGGAAAGAAAGCCGCGTTCGCCAACGCGCGCCAACGCACTTTATGTTCTCCATCAGGATTCGTAAGAAAATCTTGCGCGGCGACGAGTGGTGAAAATTGTTCGCGCCGCACGCCAATCAGTTCCAACAATTCATCATCCCAATCGCGCGACGCGCGATTCAACATTCCCGTCCACGACGCGAGCGAGTGACTGACGATGGCGCGGCTAAATAATTTTTGCAAAAAATATTCGTGGACGCTCATCCACCGCGTCGCGCGCCGAAACAACTCCGGCTGCGTTTCTTGGAGCCACAAAAAACGCGCGGGCAAATAGCTCGTGTGCAGCGGGCAACCGGTGCGCGCGTAGATCGGCGTCCAGTCCACGCGCGCTTGCAACTCTTTCACGGCGCCCGCGTTACGTGTATCGGAATAAAGATAGACTGGCGTGAGCGCGTTGCCATTGTTATCCACGCCAAGAATATTGCAAGCGAGCGAAGAGGCAGTGACGCCGGAAATCTCAACATCGTTCGGGAGTCGCGCGAGAACTTTATCCATCATCGAGACGAACGACTGGAACAAGTCCTTCGCGTCAAGCTCCGCGCCGCCATCGTCGCTAATGCGCGCGTGGTGAAGCCGGCGCACGCGCGTGCCTTCGACTTGCCGCGCCTTCGCATCGAAGAGCAGTGCGCGGAGAGATGACGTACCAATATCGATGACGAGAATCAGTGGGGCTTGGGCATCTTGGAAGGCAACGCTAGTCATGAGGCAAAAGCTTGGGTGGTCAGCGAGAGCCGCGGAACCACTAGACTGTTTCTAAGCTCTCAGCCAAGTGTTAGGCAGAATTCTGTTCTCAGTCGTTATCGCTCATCGCTACTTTGAATTCGTGGCAATGACCGCAGCCAACGTTCGGGTCGGTCACTTCGACCGTGTACTTGGCGCACATCGCATCGACCTGAACTTTTTTGGTCAAGCCGAGAAAGCCCCTCCCGACCTTGCCGCGCAGTCGCAGGTTGGGACACTGGTTCGCCGTGAGGATGTCCGGCACAGGGCAAGTCTGGCAGAGACTGACGAACCAGGATTCGGTATTCGGGTTCCGTTGCACGAGGCGACATTCTTGAGTTTTTCGTCCGCGGAAATAGTCGTCGTAGAAAAATTTACATTCTTTGCCGTAAGGCGTTCTCATTGACTCACAACATTCCGGGTTCTAATATTGCAAACACGCCTATGCGCCCCCAGATAACTCCCGTTCGCTCCACGCGGTCAAGTTTCGCGCGACGGAACCGCATCACGCCACGCGAATATCGTTCACATTGCTCAACGGCGCATAGATCACGGCTTGTGACCACGCCTGCCCCACGTACTTGATATTGTTGGCGGTAAATTGAAATTCGTTGGTCAGTGGGATGCCGAGACGGTTCGCCAGCGCGTACTTTGCCAGCGCCGCCTGATCATTGAGCGGGATACCAAATTTGTTCGCGCCCGAGATCAATGCCTGATGTCCCACATCGGTTGTATTCAATTCGTTAATCATTCGTGTCCACTCCACATTCGGTCCGGGGCAGTTTGCCCGATCCACCCTGTCGATTTCATAATGTCCGATCAACGTATCGTGCTGCACATAATGAATATGA
>JBBSHK010000194.1:0-6191 GCA_038253185.1 Anaerolineae bacterium
CGCAGCGGGTTCGGGTTCTGGTCGAATTCAAGCCAACTGCCGTTCGGGATCGAGGCGATGAGATGCATATTCGCAATCGAGCTTACGGCAGACGAAAAAACGTGAGGAATCACCGGTAGTCCGTAGGCGTGCGCGAGCGCGGCGATCTTGCGCGTCTCGGTAATTCCGCCCGACCAGATCACGTCCGGCTGCACAATGTCCACCGCGCGGCGCGCGATCAATTCGCGAAAGCCGGTGAGTGACGATTCGGTTTCGTATCCGGCGATGGGCGTCGTGAGTTGCTGCGCCACATACGCCGAGCCGTCGAGGTCTTCGGTCGCGACCGGCTCTTCGTACCAATAAATATCTTGGTCCTCCACCGCGCGGAGGAACTTGATCGCAAGCGAAGGCGTGAACGCGTTGTTGGCGTCAAGCGCGAGTTTTACATTCGGTCCAACCGCCGCGCGCGCCGCGCGTACCCGCTCGACGTCCTCTTCGAACGTCACCGTCGCGTAATCCGGCGCGGGCATATTCACCAATGGATTCAGCAGCGCATCGGGCTGACGTCCCACTTTGATTTTGAGGCAGCGAAAGCCGCGCTCGGCGTAACCCGCGACCTCCTTCGCGAGCGCGTTCGCATCTTTGTCCTGAGCATAAAAACCGGCGGAGGCGTAAACGGGGAGCGTGTCGCGATAGCCGCCGAGCAGCCGGTACAACGGAGTGCGCGTGGCTTGACCAATAATATCCCACAGCGCAAGGTCCACGCCACTGATCGCCATCATCAACATCCCGCGGCGCCCGCGTTGATGTGCCCGCGTCGCCATCATCGCCCACAATTTTTCAACGCGAAATGGATCATCGCCAAGAATGGTGCGCCGCAATTCGCCGGTGACAATTGCCTCCATGCTTTCCAAAAATCCGCCGTACGCCGCGCACTCGCCCAACCCGACGATGCCCTCGTCCGTATGGACTTGCACCAGCAGCGTGGGCCGGGCGGGCATATAGTGAATCGCGTCCGCCATCGCGACTTGCATCGGAAAGTAGAGTTTGATCGTCGTCACATCGGTGATAATCAAAATCGTCTCCTGTCTGGTCAGAGAACGCTGCTTTTATTTTAGCGTGACGCGTCGCTGATCGCGGTCACGCGCACGAGGTCGAACGCGGCGCGCGCGGTGTGAACGTACAAGCCAACGCGCGTCGGCTCGCGCGACACTGCGATCTCGCCAAGTTGTTCTTCTTCCAATTGAATCGTCAATCGTCCGTCCTCTTTGCGAAAGCGCCAGTGCTGGTAAATGGACGGATCAAAGTTTTCGGGCAGTGAGAATTTACGCGCGCCGGACGAATCGCGGCACACCAACTCCCAAGTGTCTCCTGCGCGCTGCACTCTCAACAATGGACCTGTGTCATCATCGCCGAGCGCGGGATAGAATCCGTACTCTCCGCTTTGCAGATACCTTGGGTCGAGCCGCGCGTTCACGACGAACAAATAGGATTGGAGCGATGGTCCTTTGCGTATGAGTGACTCAGCCCGCGCGCCAGCGTACATCAATTGCTGGTCGCGTATTCGCCACGCTGCACTGTCGTCACTGTGCCATCTCAAATCCGCGGGCTGGACCTCCGGCACATCGAATTGATCTTCCCAACCGACCGTCAGCGCGAAGCCTGCGAACGCTGCCGCCGCGTTATGAGTAATCAGCCCAACGCGGGTTGCCTGCGTAACGAGCGCGCCGCGCCAACTCGTCACCCCATCCAGTCGAACGCGGACACGTAATCCATCCACTTCGACGCGTACCAAATGAAAAACGCGCGGGTCGAAATCGCGCGGTAACGCGAGCGCTTGCTCCGTCCAACTATTTTCATTTTGCCGCGCGATAGCCGCGTCGCCGCGCATCGGGTTAATTGTAAAGCGCAGCGTGGATTTTTCATCCGCGTTGAGCGCGACGCCGAACGCGCCGTTCTCTCCAAATTCCAATGCGCGCAAATTCACTTCGCACACAAAATGGGTCGCGCGCGTGATACAGCGCGCCATTGCGTCGGATTCAAGCGACTGCTGAATCGCCGCGCCCTCGCGCACCGACCAACCTCCGCCGTCGCAACTCCAACCCGCGCCGAGACCATTGGCGCGCGCCTCATCGAATGAATCGGCGAACGTGGGCAGTAAAGGCGCGGGCTGCGGAGTGGAGCTTGGACCCAGCACGATCAATCTATCGCCAGCCCATTCCAGCGGATCGATTGCCAACACGCGTTGGCGAGTAACCTGATTCCAGCGGTGGTACACACAGTAGAGCTGCATGTTGTCGGGTCCACGCACGACGGAATTGTGTCCGGGACCGATGACCTCTTTATCAGGGCGTGTGCGTAAAATCGGCAGCACGCGGTCGCCGTCGCACGCTTGCGCCCATTCATCATTCGTCTCAATATCATCCGTCCTCGCGTAGCTCACACCGTAGGTCACATTTTTCCAATTGCCACCGCTGAACATTTGATAATAAATTCCCTTGCGCTTGAGGACGAAGGGTCCTTCGACCGTGTGCCAACGCACGCCACCTTTTTCCGCTCGCTGCGGATCATAGACCTGCCAATCGAATTGTGCACGCGTGACCGGACGCGGCTTGCCCTCCAACGTAAAGAGATCGAGCATGCGGTCGCGCACGGTACCCGTGCCGATGTGCGAGTGCTCTAGAAAATCCACCGCGTAAAAAAAATAACGCGCGCCATCGTCGTCGGTGAATACGTGCCCATCAATCGCGAATTTTTCTGTGGTCAATCGATGTCCACTGTCGATGAACGGACCCGCGGGAGCATCGGCGACGGCGACGCGCATCTGCATATGTTCTTCATCACCGACGCTATAGTACAAATAAAATCGACCCTTGTCATAAGTGACTTCGGGCGCCCAGTACTCTGGCGAGTCGCCGGGGATCGGCACGAGTGTGCCGGTGAGTTCGCGCCAGTGTACGAGGTCGCGCGAATGCAGCACGCGAAAGTAGCGTCCATCCCACAGACCATTGCTGCCATAAGCCCAATACTCGCCGCGGTATTTCAGTACAAAGGGATCGGGGCAAGAGTGGTCGTAAACTGGATTGAGAAATGGTCCGCGCGTGGCGAGCGCGTTGGTGCTACTGTTAGTGGTGTCAATCGGGTCCATCATTTCGGGGATATGGCTGTGGAAAGTAGGGACGAAGTGGCATGGCACCTCCTGCGTGCGAGCATGGGGGTTTGCGGCGCGAATGTCATTCAGCCAAAAGCCTTTCGGCAAATACTTCGCCCCTACGCCGGGACTTTTGCGACATTCAGCGTTCCGACGGCTTGACTCGGATTATGAATCAAACTTTGCAACTGCTCAATCAGCGGTGTGCGCTGCCAGCGCGTTCGTCCTTCGCTCCCGTCGAGCTTGTACAGTCCAAGCTCAAAGCGATATTTTTCTAATGGCTGTTGCCCGGTGCGATAGCTCCATTTGATCATCGTAAAAATCGGGAACCAAGTGTAACCGTGAATGGGGATTCCTTCGGCGCGCAGTTGTTTGACGGCAGCGACCGAGGCGTCCAGCCAGCGCGCGCGTACTTCTGCTTTGCCGAACGCGCTCGTCTCAGTCACCATAATCGGCACTCGATAGCGTTCGTAGTAATCCTCAATCATTGACTTGAAACCCGCGCCGTCTTTTTCGACGACGCGCGAGGCGAGTCGCCCTTTGCTGTCAAAATGCAAAAGCCGCGTCGACCACTGCGGATAAAAATTTAAACCGATCACGTCGAGCGGAATTTTTGCGCGGGCAATCGCGGCAAGTTCATCGGGGTGCGCGCCATTGCGAATCAGCCAGGTGAACAATGGATGCTCGGGCGTGACGCGTCCAGTGAGCAGGTCGTAACTCAAATAGCCGCGATGTTGGTCCTCTGTCGCCAACGCGTACAAGTCCTCACGCGCGGTGCGACGCAGTCCCGCGGCTTCCACATGCACCATCGTCGAGTTCGGATCGATTGCTTTGAGCGCGTTTACAGTGCGAATAATTCCACGCACCACTTGTAGCATCACGCGATTAAAACCGCGGTCCCCGCGCAGGTAGGGGGGCCAGAGACCGCGCTTGCCGCACCACAGCGCGTTGATGAGCGCCTCGTTCAACGGGGTGTACCAGTGGACGAGATGGTTGTAACGCTCCGCAAAGGCAGTGGCATACGCGGTGACGAGCTGCGGATAATCGTCGTTATCGAATTCGCGTTTCAGCCAGAACGGACAGCCATAGTGCATCAGGTCGATGATCGGCGTGACGCCCAACTCCTCGACGAGATAGGGCAACACCTCGTCGGTCCAGCGCCAATCGAATTCACCGCGCGTCGGTTCGACGCGATACCACGGCACGCCCCAGCGCAGCGCGCCCAAGCCCACCTCACGCGCGAGCGCGAGGTCTTGGCGCCAGTGTTCATAGTGACCCATCAACTCGTACTCGTCGAGCGCGCGCAACCCCGTCTTGGTCTGCGGGATAAAAGTATCTTCGATTCCGCCCGCCCAAATAAAATCTTCAGGTTGTGGTCCCAGGTGAAGGTCGTTGTTTTTTTGCATAGACTTTCAAATGCGGGATAGGGTAAAGTCAACTGCGCTGAGCTGGCGGCTAGGGCGTGTCTGCAAATCTTTCTGCAATAACAATCTGAACAGCATTTCTGGCTTTTTGAAAAAGGGCTGATGGGAGGGTTCGCCCTTGGCACAAACATCCTAGAATTGGAAATGCGGCTGGAAGCGGACGAGCCGGCGCGAATAGTTCTTGACATAGCGCTGAAGCTTGCGTTCCATTCGCTTGAAGCGATTGCTGTTGAGTGCGGCGTTGGCGGTGCGCGCATCTTGCGCGACAAAAACGATGAGCCGCTGCGGGTATTCGCCATAGACCGTCTCCCACACCTCCGCGAGTTCAAGTCCCACCGTATTCGCCTGCGGCACAAATTCTCCCGTGACGAAACTGAAATAGCTTTCGTGCAGCCCGCGCGGGATGTCGTAGGTCAAAATCAGTTTGACCGGTTCGTCGTAACTCACGGCTCTTTCATCTCGTTGTTGTCTGTGCTCTGGTCTTGCTCACAGCGACCCAGCGCGCGCAGCAGGTCGAAATCATAGATGCCGAACACGTGACCGTCCGCCCAATTGAAACTGATGGCATACGCACCTACGGCGCGCACATCGCTCACCGATTTTATCTCGCCGACGGCGCGGCGCACGGCTTCAGGTGTATCACCCACCTTTCCCACGTCGTGCACCCACGGACGGCATTCGGCGCACGGGCAGGCGCGGCGGAGCAGCGTCAGGTCGTACACACTCTCGCAACCGTCCGACCAGTTTATTTGGATCAGGCGGTTGTCGAGATCGACGATGATGTTCTGGGGTTTGGCTCTCAAAGGGTCGGCGCGAATCGGATTGTCTTTCCGGGAAAAGGTCAGGTTCAATCAAAATTTATTCTCGTTTCAACCTTATTTTCGGTACAGGCGATTCTGCAATTCCTCAATGCGACGTTCAAGCGCTTCAATTTGCGCGTTGAGCGCATCGTGATGCCTGATCTGCTCCGCGGTATAATTTTTCGGATAAGCGTCCGCTTGTCCGAACGGAAATGGATTCGGTGGAAACTCTTTTGCTTTGTCGGCTTTGTGCTGTGCTAACTCTCGCTTGGCTTGTTCCAATAATTTTTGCACTTCAGGGTTGGGTCTTGGCATACGCACCTCTTCCAGAAAATATAATCGAGCATTCACGCTGGCGCGGTAGTTGGTTCGTTGGAAACTTTTCGTCGAGTGCGCCCGCGCGCTGATTTTATCACAGCCGTGAACACGCTGCAACCAATCGCGCGAAAAATCCCGACCGCACGCTGTTCCCTCCCACAAGCCCGGACTATTTCGACTGTCAAATCAGCTTACAACAAAAAACCGCTCATTGGTCTGAGCCGCGCGCCAAGCGAACGATCACGCTACCTCATTACGCGGGAAACGGGTTGGTGGGTAACCTCGCGCGTGAATAAAACAAAACATCACGGCGGCGAAATCAAATCGGTTCTATTCTATGAGCAAGCTGGAGCTGTTCGTGTTAAATCGCGTCGCAGTTATTCCAGGCGACTGTAGCCAAAGTTTGAATCCATTGAAAGGAGAATTCAATGCCCAGCCAAGTTTCCCTCAGTCAAGCGGCACAGACTCTCAAGTCACATTTCGGCGACCAACTAGAGGCTGAACATCAGGAAGGGCGGC
>JBBSHK010000195.1:0-6187 GCA_038253185.1 Anaerolineae bacterium
AGCGAGCCGGACGCAAAGGAGAGCGCGGCGCCAGCAAAGCCGCTCGGAAAACCGAGCGCGCGGTCAAGAGCACTGCCCACAAAGTGACGGGCACGCCTCGCAAGACCGGGCGCAAGTAGGTCCCGAAGCGAATAGAAAACACCGGAGCGAAAAACTCCGGTGTTCGCTTTTTAGAATAGAATCGATTTGCCAGATTGCTTCGCCGCCATTAAGATAAAACCCTTGTGCTCCAGACCATTCATACGCGCCAGTTCTCTACGCTGGTCGCCATTGTTGGCGTAGTGCTGTTCGCTGCGGCGATCGTGCTCTTACCGACGAGCGCTGCCGTCGTTTTGATCGGCGGCATATTTTTTTTGCTCGGCTCGATGCGCTGGCAGCGGCTCGCAATTTGCGCGCTGGTTTTTGCGATCCCATTCGGTTCACTCTTTCCGCTCACGCTCGCGGGTGCGAATCTTACCGCGGCGGATGGACTTGCTCTCCTCGCACTTTTGCTTTTTTACGCACGGCGTATCACTCACCCTAATCTGCTTTTCAAGCGCGCAGGGCTCGTAATCCCCTTTATCATTTTTATTTTCGCGACAAGTCTCTCCTTGATTTCCGCGCCATCACTGCCTGCCGGCGCGAAAGAATTATTGAAATGGATCGAGATGCTCGTGGTCTACTGGCTGGTCGTGCAGGAATTCGCGCCGTCGCAACTGCCGTCACTGCTGGCGGTGATCTTGCTCGCGGGCTTGGCGGAAGCGGCGCTTGGCTTTTATCAATTTTTCTTTCGCGCGGGTCCTGCCGGCTTTCTGTTGTTCGACGGCAACAATCTGCGCGCTTTTGGCACCTTCGAGCAGCCGAATCCGTACGCGGGTTATCTCGGACTGATTATTCCGCTCGCCTTTGGCACCGTGCTCGGATTCTTGACAACGCGTGCGCGCGATGAAATCAAGTTGCCGCGATCAATACTCTTCTGGCTCGCGCTGATGTCGCTCGGCGCGATGTCTGCCGCACTCTTCTTTTCGCTCTCGCGCGGCGCGTGGCTTGCCGCGAGCGCGGCGGTGATCACCATCATCGTTTTGTATTCGCGGCGCGCGGCAGTGATCGCCTCCGCGCTGGTGATCCTGATCGCGATGATTGCGATTCTGGGACAACTGAATTTTATTCCCGACGTGGTGACGGAACGTTTCAAAGTCGTCGGCGATTATTTTGGATTTCAGGATGTGCGCCATGCAGAGATCAACGACGCGACCTTTGCGATTGTCGAGCGGATGGCGCACTGGCAAGCCGCGTGGGATATGTTTGTGAATCATCCGCTGCTCGGCGTGGGCATCGGCAATTACGCGGTGGCATATCCGGCGTACGCGCTGCCGCAGTGGCAAGACCCGCTCGGACACGCGCACAATTATTATTTGAACGTGCTCGCCGAAGCCGGTGTCATTGGGCTGAGCGCATATTTGATTTTGTGGGGCGCGATCTTTTGGTCGGCGTGGCGCGCGCTGCAATCAACGCGCGGTCTGTGGCGCGGAGTCGTCGCGGGCGCGTTGGGTGTACTGGTCGCGCTGTCGATTCACAATTTCTTTGATAATCTGTTCGTGCACTCGTTGCACATTCAGGTTGGGATTACGTTAGGAATGGTGGAAGCGTTCGCAAAAGTTGAAAGTCGAAAGGTTGAAAGTTGAAGGTTATTAAGGAGGATTTTTTTCTTGACCGGATTTTTCCATAGACTGAGTTCGCTCGCGCCCAAGCAAATTCAAGCGGCGCATCCTGAGGTGCGGCGTTTTATCAAATTTGCCATCGTCGGTTTGTTCGGCGCGGTAATTGATTTCGGGTTGTTGATTACGCTCGTGCGCGTGGTCCATGTTCAAGACAACCTCGCGAATATTTTCTCTGTCTCTGCCGCGATCATCAGCAACTTTATCTGGAATACGGTATGGACTTTTCCCGAATCGCGCGCGCAGACGCTGCACAAACATTTTGTAAAATTTGCGGTGGTCAACCTCATCGGTCTCGGTATCAACGAAGCAGTGTTCGTGACGACCAAAGATTATTTTTTCAACGCGCTGTTTCACGAGAATGGTTTTCTCGTCGCAAAATTTGTCGCGGTCGGCGTCGTGCTTTTTTGGAATTTTGGCATCAACCGCATCTGGACTTACCGCCATATCAAGTGGGGCGAAGCGCCGGAAGCCACCGCCGAAGAATGGTCGGATGCGTCGGCGTTGTAATTGGACGCCGATGGACGCGGATTTAATCGGAAGCATCTGTGTTCATCCGCGTTTATCTATGGTTTACATCTAAAAATCTGAAAGGCAAACTCCGTACATGATAAAAGAAAAGAACCAGCAGTTGACTTTTACCGCGCCCGATTTTCATAATCTCGGCGAGCGTTACCTCACGTCGCTCTTTACCTTCTGGCCCAACCTCGCGTCGTGGGCGGGCGTGCACGAGTACGACCACAAGCAGCCCGATTTGCGCGGCGCTGCGATCAAAGTACGCGTCGAAGAAGTGCAGGCGTTCAGTGATGAGTTGGCGCAGATCGATGTGAAAGCTTTGAATACGGACGAGGCGTTCGACTATCGCCTGCTCCGCTCCGCGCTCGATTTGGAAATTTACCAGTGGACGGTCGAGCGCGAATGGACGCGCAACCCGCTGTTTTATTTGCGCGCGCTCGACACGATTCATTTTTTAAAGCGCAACTATGCGCCGCTGGAAGAACGGGTGCGCGCCGCCATCGGCTATTTGCAAAATACACCACGGGTGCTCGACGCCGCGCGCGAGAACCTGATGCCGAATCCGCCGCGCCCATATATGACCGTGGCGATTGTTTCGTACGAAGGAATGCTTTCTTTTTACGACAAGGATTTGGAAGAGATCGTCACGGCATTGGGCAATTCGCCGGTGCGAGCTGAAGTTGAAGCCGCACGGCAGACCGCGCGTTCGGCGGTGGAAACATTCATCGCCGACCTGCGCGAAAAATATCTGCCGAACGCGAGCGAAGAGTATGCCATCGGCGCGGAAAATTTTTCGCGGATGCTGCGCGCGGGCGAATTGGTCGATATGCCGCTCGCAGAAATCCTGGCGGTCGGCGAGCGCGACCTTGGGCGCAATCTGAACCGGGCGCGTGAAGTGGCGCGCCAAATTGATCCGACGCGCACGCCGGCGCAAGTGGCGGACACCTTGAAGCAGGAGCATCCGACTGCCGAAGCGCTGATTCCTTTTACGCAGTCGATGCTGGAAGAACTGCGGCAGTACTTGATCGATCACCACGTCATCACGATTCCGAGCCAGGTGCGCGCAACGGTGACCGAGACGCCCGCGTTTTTTCGCTGGGCATTCGCCGCAATGGACACGCCCGGTCCTTTTGAAAAAGTGGCGAACGAGGCGTACTATTACGTCACGCCGCCGGAAAAAGAGTGGACTGTCGAGAAACAGGAGGAGTGGCTTTCATCGTTCAACGTTTACGAGCTGCAAGCGACTTCGATTCATGAAGCGTATCCCGGACACTATGTCCACTTTTTGCATGTGAATTATAACGCGCGCGGCAATTTGCGCCAATTGCTTTATTCATACGCCTTTGCGGAGGGCTGGGCGCATTACGCCGAAGAGATGATGCTCGAAGTGGGTTACGGCAACGGCGATCCGAAACTGCATCTCGCGCAAGTGATGGCGGCGCTGCTGCGCGATTGTCGTTACGTCTGCGCGATCAAAATGCACACGCAAGGAATGACGGTGGACGAGGCGACGAAATTTATTATGGAGAATGCGTTTATGGAAGAGACGCCCGCGCGCAAGGAAGCCGAGCGCGGCACCTTCGACCCCGGCTATCTCAATTACACGCTGGGCAAATTGATGATCCTGAAACTGCGCGCAGATTTGCAGAAACGCGACGGTGCGAATTTCAATCTGAAAAAATTTCACGACGAGCTTTTAGCGTACGGCGCGCCGCCCGTGCCGCTGGTCCGCGCGGCGATGCTCGGTGAAGGGCATGGAACGATTATTTAGAATGAAAGAGCGCAGGGAATTTTCTCTGCGCTCTCTTTTTCTTCGATCGCTTTTTCTTTTTACACCGCGGGCGTGTTGCCGATCTTGGGTTCGAGTGAGGGGAGCACGAGCGGCTCGCGGGCGTGACCGTTGCCTTTGACTTCGCGCGCCAGCGGGCGAATCGCCTCGACGCGACGCTTGCCGATAATTTTTGAATAGAGCGTCAACGCCTGTGCCACCACCTGATCCATATTGTAATATTTGTAAGTCGCCAGTCGCCCCACAAAGTGAACGTTCGGCGTCGCCTCCGCTAATGCTTTGTACTGCTGATAAATTCGCGTGTTCTCCGGTCGCGGCACCGGATAATACGGATCGCCCTCATCATGCGGGAATTCGTACACGATGCTCGTCTTCGGATGCACTTGCCCCGTGAGATGTTTGAATTCGGTGATGCGGGTATAATCGTGCTCGTTTGGATAATTCACCACCGCCACGCGTTGATGCCACTCGCGGTCCAGCGTCTCGTGCTTGAATTCGAGCGAGCGATACGGCAGCTTGCCGTAACGATAATCGAAATATTCATCCACCGGACCCGTATAGATCACTTCACGATACGGAATCACGCCGACCACTTCGCGATAGTCCGTGTTCAACATCACCTTGATGTTGGGGTGATTCAACATCTGCTCGAACATCCATGTGTAACCGTGCAGCGGCATCGCCTGATACGTATCGGTGAAATAACGGTCGTCGCGGTTCGTACGTGTCGGCACGCGCGCTGTCACCGCCGCGTCGAGTTGCGACGGATCAATGCCCCACTGCTTGCGCGTGTAATTGCGGAAAAACTTTTCGTACAATTCGCGTCCGACTTTGCTTACCACCACATCTTCCGAGGTGCGCACGGGCACGCGCGGTTCGGCGACCGAGGCAAAAAATTTTTCCAATTCTTCGGACGTCAGATTCCAGCCATACAGTTTGTTGATCGTGTCGAGATTGATCGGAATGGGGAGCAGTTGGTTGTCCACGTGCGCCAGCACGCGATGCTCATAGAGTCGCCATTGGGTAAAGCGCGAGAGGTAGTCGAACACTTCGCGCGAATTGGTGTGGAAAATATGCGGTCCGTACTTGTGGACGAGAATCCCGTGCTCGTTGTAATGGTCGTAAGCATTGCCGCCGATGTGATTGCGCTTGTCAATGAGCAAAACTCTTTTGCCCGCGCCCGCCGCGAGCCGTTCCGCAATCACGCTTCCGGCAAAGCCCGCGCCCACGATTAGATAATCGAAGGTGCTTGTATTTTTTCTAAAGCTAGACAACACGTTATAAGATACTCCGGTCTCAACTTGTTTTTTTTTCAACACTTTTAACTTGGCGGACGATACCGCAGCGCGGCGGCGACCTACCGCAATCTGAATCAGCCCCGACATTTCTTCCCACGTTCGATCCCACGAATTTTTCGAGAGAAAGTTATCGACCCGCTTGAGCCACTTGGCGCGCTGCGGGTTGGGCTTTAGGCTCGCCTCAATCGCTTTGACAAATTCGAGTACGCCGTCCGCGATCCGCACCAGCCCTTGCTTGCCGTACGGCTGCACCACATCGCGAATCGAGGTCGAGACCACCGGCTTGCCGCCCGCGAGATATTCCGGCGTCTTGGTCGGGCTGATAAAGCGCGTCGATTCATTTTTGGCGAAAGGCAAGAGCGCCACAGCCCAGCCCGCGAGGTAAGCGGGCAAGTCCTTGTACTGCTTCCCGCCGAGGTAATGGATATTCGGAAGGCGCGGCAGTTCGGACTCGTCTATCTTGACGACCGGTCCAAGGATCACCAGATGCCAATCGGGTCGCGCCTCGGCAACGCCGCGCACAAGCGCGAGGTCCATACGCTCGTCGACGACGCCAAAGAATCCCAGACGCGGATGCGGAATTTTTGCTTGATCCGCCGGTTCGGGCAGCGGCTGGCGCGCCTGCGCGAAATGCGGCACATCGACGCTGCTCGGAAATTCGTACACGCGCGATTTAAGTTCGGGGGCGCCTTCGACCTGCCTGCGCTTTGCCTGATACAAGCTGTGCCCACCGGTGAAAATCAGGTCGGCGCGCTTTAACAACTCCGCTTCCCGTTTGATCAATTCGGGCGGCGCCAGTTTGAACGCGGACAGTTCGTCCATACAATCGTACACGACCGCCAACGGCTCGAGGTGACGCGTATACTCGATCGCCATCGGAGTGTAAT
>JBBSHK010000196.1:0-6176 GCA_038253185.1 Anaerolineae bacterium
TGACGCGCACACGGAAACTTACATTCTCACGATCAAGTAATGTCCCCAGTCGGCGCCCTAAATCGGGCACCGGTCGCCAGATGATCACATCCGGTTCACTCGGATTGACCGTGATATCGCCTTCGAGAATCACGAGTTGATTAAAGCCGGTCGCGCCGCCCGTCGCCAAATTCTCCGGCGGTGCGATCTCCATCGTCACGATCATCGTCGCGCCGCTCACGGAATTGGAATCGGGCGGCGCATCGAGCGTGACGATCAAGCCTTCTTGCAAAAATTGTCCCACGTCGAAAATATCGTCGTTCTGCCAATTGGTCGCGCGCACGTGCATCGCCTGCGCGACCATCGGCGCTCCAATCTCGGTGAGCGGTGGAAACAGTTTGCGGCAGTCTTCGCCAACTTCTAATGTTTCGCCATTCAATCGCACAATGGCGAGCCGACAAAAGTGGTGTCGAATGCCGAGCGGCGGCTGCGCTTCGGGCGCGGTGTTGGGAATCTGAAAGGGGGGCCATTCGATCTCGCCGGTGACGGTGCGCGCGGGAATCATCCAGTAATCGCCGCTGCGATAATCGCCGTTCGAGAACTGCACCTCGACGCCGCCTTCGAGCGGAATCCACGCATTCGTCATTTGCACCGCGCCCGAGCTGTCCCAGCGCCGCAATTTCGGATGCCGCGCAACATTGAACGTGAGCGTCGGCGCGGATTTCAATTTAATCTCGCGCGTCGCCGAGTTGACTGTATCAATCTGAATGAGTTGCCCCGGCTGTCCGTTCAATTCCAACGAGTCGTCAATGACTTCGACAAATTGCCCATTGGCGAAACCGAGCACATCGTCGGGTCCGACATCATGAACCGTGATTTGTTGACCGTTGATTTTTTCAATCGAGGTGACGACCGTGCCATTGTCACGCGACCATTTGAACGTGACCGCGCCCGGCGCATTCGTTTGCAGCGCGCCGCCCTGATGAATCTCGACGCGGTAGAGTTGATTCTCTAAACGTTGATAGCCAGCGCTCGGCGGAATGAGACAGAGGTCGTCAGAAGGTTGCGGCGGCTGCGTGCGCGCATTCAATTTCACATTGCGCGGGGCGACCAGCGCGTCCCATTCATCCAATTGGCTATCGCACGTCAACTCGGCTCCGCACGCTGCGTCAATCCGCGCGTTCACACTCGCGAGTTTGTCCTTGACTGCTTGAATATCCTGCGCGGGTGCGCCCTCTTGAACGAGTTCCGCGAGTTTTTGTTCGAGCCGAAGTTTCAGTTCCCGCAGTCGTTTGCAATCTTCCGAATCGGAACCACCGGCTTGTACCGGCAGAACTTGTACTTGCCACATCACTTTCACGCGCGTGGTCGTGTCAGGTCCGCCCAATGCTTTTTCGCGAATGAGCGCATCATCGAGCGCGGTCACGTGCCGCAGCCACACGTCGAGGTAAACAACGCCCGCCGTGACCTCTGCCTTGTTGAGCAATTCGGCAATGGCTGACGCGTTCGGAAAATCCGGCTGCTTTAAGTAATCAAGCCCGTCCTGCTCGTTCTCGACGAGAATGCCATCGACGTAAAAACGACCCGCGCCGATTTTGACTGTCGCGCCTTCGGTCGTAATCGCGAAACCGGCGTTGTGAATCGGCGCGCCGCATTGACCGATAATGTCGGTGCCCTCCGTCTCGAGGCGATATTCGCCGAGCGCCCATTGCTCGTTCCAATCGGCATCGGTCTGCACGCGCCCCTGCTGCATCAATACGCCGCTGTAATGTTTTTTCTGGTCGAAGGTCGGTCGGCTGAAATCGCCTTTCATGCAGGTCTCCTAAATTGGAATGGGACACAGATGAACGCAGATGAACACGGATACAAATTTTTAAACATCTGTGTTCAACACTTCACGTCGCGAAGAATATTCCTGCCTCTAAACCCAAGCGCAAGTATTCGTCCAAACGCACGCGCAGATTCGATTCGCGCTGCGGTTGAAATAAATCGTGAAACGCGCCCATCTCTGCTTCATCGTCCGCGCCGCGCCGAATCTCGATCGCGCAGCGCTGACTCAGTTGGCAATAGCCGGGATCACCATAACGCAATGAAGTGAACTGCGGCTGCACGCGTGCGTCCGCTGTCTCATCTGTCGGTTGGCAATGATAGCGACGCGGCACGCGCGAATCCGGCGGCACGTACGAAAAGCGGACACAGCCCTCCTGCTTGCGTTCGGATAACACTGGCGCGTTCCACGTATCGCCTGGCGCGAGCCGCGCGAGAAAAATGGTATTCGACGCGAGGTCGAGCAGACGCGTGTGCACTTTGCCGATGACTGTGCTGTTCTTGATCGTGAGCACGCCGCCCGCGCCAAGGTTATCCGTCGAGGCGAATGCGACGCGCTCTTCACTCGTCGCGTCCACAATGCTGTTCGTGATCGTCACTTGAGTTTCGGGTCCGGCGCGAATGCCGCCGAGAATGCAGTGATCAATTTCGACAATCGTGTTTGGCGCATTCACGATGAGACTCGCGCCGTCTGGAAATTTCGGCGTGCCGTCGGTCGCGAGCTCCAGAGCCGGTACAAGCGTGCAGTGCTGCAGGCGCAGACGACCGAGATTGCCATTCACCTGAATGCTCTTCGCGCTGATGAGCAATCCATTCAGCGTGAGCGTGCTCGTTTCATCGCCGGTGATTTCCAAATCGCCGCCGAGTTGCAAATGCGGACGACGTTCGTTCAGCGCGCGCACTTCAATTCGCGCGTCGGCTGGAACGTTGATCGAGGGCGTTTGCGCGTAGAGTTCATTGTCGGTGATTTCGACGACACCGCCGTTCGTCAACAAATTCAGCGCGGCTTGGATGTTCGCCCGCGCGCTGACCGCTTCGACCGGCTTTAACTGATCGTCGAATGTCTCCGCGCGATTGTATTCACCGCCGCCCATATCTGCACTAAAGCCGTAATGAAAACTCACATACACATCAGTCGGCGCGGGATCGCCGCCCGGAAACGCGATGCGCCCGAGCACCGGGTCAATGGCAATCTTGCCGCTCGGTGGATTATGGGCCCACGCGCCCGCGCCCGCGTCGGACAGATCGCAGACGACAATTTGCGCGGCAGGTGCATCCGAGTTATCGACGCGCAGCGACAAACTTTTTCCATCGCCGTAATAACCATTCAAATACGCGTCGAGCACGCGGCGGCTGAGCGACATGGGCACATTCGACGGCGTCGCCAGTTGTGTAATCGTCTTTTCCGTTTGCGGCTCATTGAACAGCGGCGTGTTGTTGCCGAGTGGACTGAATAAAAACCGATGCGCGTCGAGTTGAAACGCGGGCGCGTTCGTGACCGCGTACGCGTGCAGACGAAAGAGGAAAATTCCAACGTTCGGGATGTTGTATTTTCCGCGTCCGCTCGCGATCCTTCGTACGTCAAGCGTATGGGTGGAGGTCTCGAATGCACTATTCAATCGCTCCAGCGGTTCCCATTTTCGCAGATCCGGCGTGACAAGATTTTTCAGGCGAATGTGATTCATATATTGCGTGGTCGCGAGCAGTTGAAAATATTCGACCGCGTGCGCGTCCCAACCCGTAACATCGCGCGCGAGTTGTTCGAGCATGGACGCGGTGCCTTTGCGCCGACGATAGCCAATCGTGTTCGCGACTTCGGCGCGCGGACTCGCGATTTGCGGAATGACGCTGTTGAGCGCGTGATAGCCGATGAGGTCGCCGATGTACGGGATGACCCAATTCGCCGCCGTCTCGACGAATTGATCGTCGTACAACTGCGCCAAATCTTCTTGCAGCACCGCGACTTGCTCGGCGACGACCGTGAGCAGTGCCTTGAGCGGCTCGCCCTCTTCCACATCGCGAATGCGAATGGTCGCAGGCAGCAGACTGTAAATTTGTTCTACGTCAAGGGACACGAATGGCTCCTAAACTGAATCGCAAACCTATCTGTCATTCTGACGAGCGTTTTTTGCGACGAAGAATCTCGATTCGACTAACCGAGATTCTTCGCTCACTGCGTTCGCTCAGAATGACACCGTAGAATCTGTCTTGATAAGAATCTATTCTAAAACTCTGTTCTTTCTATGGTGACCTCATCAAATCATCACACTCAAGTCAAGCGGTCGCGGGTCGAGGGTCAATAACTCTGCCGGAGAAATCACACCCGCTTCGCCCGGCTGCGGTGCGGCGGCAGGCAGTCGCGGATTCAGGATCACCGTTTGACCAATGCGATACAATTGGTCTACATCCACTGCGACAACGCCCGGCACATTTTGCATAATCGCGATTATCTGGCTGAGCTGCACCGCTTCGCCAAACGTCCGCACGTCGAATGAAAAATTCCCGCGCAGCGCTTGCTCGACTGACGCGAGTACTCTGTCATTCTGGTAATCGGGATCGATCTTGATTTTCGCGGCGAGCGTGAACAGCGCGGGAATGTACGACTGGACGCGCAGCGGCACGTATGGATCACCGGCTTTGTGCATCGCCGCGAGCAGATTCTTGTACGTTTGACTGTCGGTGTTCACCACCGCGCCGTCCTGCCCCGCGATGGTTACGAATACGCCGCGCACCTGCCCATCCCACGTCCACGTCGCGAGCGATTTCGCAATGCCCGCGTACGCCCGCGCGAAATCTTCATAATCTTGCAGCGACACAATGCGTCCCAATGTTTTCACCGTAATCGGCGCGGTCGAACGCGCTTGCGTCAAGGTCTCGCGTTCAGTCCCGCCGCTCGCGTCTTCGGGGTTGATCACCTCTTTGACGCCGAGCGGTCGCGACATTAACAGGCTCAATTGTCCCGCTCTGACATTGCCGCCCTTGCCGATCCCTTTGCGATAAACCGCTTTCACATTCTCGCGACCGGTGGCAGGGCGCGCGCCGTTCGCGCCGTCGCCAAATTCAACCATCGTCTTGCCATCATCATCGGTGCGCGTGATGAATACGCGATCGCGCGGACCTTGATCGTACAGCGTTGTGACTTGATGCCACTGCACGTCATTCACAAAAATTTCCAAGGTCGAATCCGCACCGGTCTCGGAGGTCGAACTCACGTAGGTGAGCGGCGACTGCTTGAGCGCGAATTGTTGATACGCTTGACTCGCGTCGCCGTTGCCAAGCACTTCGTTCGTCGTTTCGCCATTGGTCGCGAGCGCGACGTTCGCATTGACCGTGACGGTGTCGCGTTGAAATGTGTTCGCGAGCGCGCCGACAAATTTGACGTTGGTGAATCCGCCCACGAGTGTGACTTCGCCGAGCACTGCCGATTCAGCCGCTGTCACCCCGGCTAAATCTTGAAGCGTGCCGGAAACGATCACCGTTTGTCCTGCGCTCAAACCTGCAATCGGTCCATCGAGTTCAATCGAACCGCCCTGCACGGGCGTGATGATCGGGAGTTGGTCAAGCGGGAGTTCTTCCGACTGCACATACACCGTCGTCCGGCGCAGGTCGATCATGCTGCTCGGACGAACATCGGTTGTCGTGTCCAGAGTCAGTTGTGTCACTTTGCCGCTCATCGCATAACTCGACTGCGCGGTCTCTTGAGCCGATGTGACCTGCGCGAGGATGTCCGATTTGCCCGGCTGCGTGATCACCACCCAATCGTCCGGTTTGATTTCTTTATAAACCTGGTCGAGCCACATTTGATTTTTGGAGGAGGGATTTGTGACAGGCCAGTCGCCATTGCCGCCAGTGTAGGTAGCCTTTGTATCTGCGGACATTGCTTTGAAATCGGGCGCGTTGTAGCCAAAGAGCGCCGCGCGCTTGCGCAACGCGTACACGCGCGAAGCGGTGGGCGCGAGCGCAGTACTCAATTGCGCGGCAACATTCGTATAAATCTTGTCAACCGAAATGCCCTGCTGAATCGCGAAGGATTCGAGGTCACTTTGTTTCCACGTTTTGTTGAGGACGAGATTGTTCACGCTCGAATTATTAAAGGCAACCGCGCCCGCGGAAAATACGCCGGACGACAAGGTGGTCGCGGCAGAGATGATTTTTGAAACAGTTAATGTAGGTTGCAGTGTCACCCAGGTCTGCTGCTTCTTGTCATCCGGCGCGACGCTCGCCACGCGGCGCATTAACTGATCCGTACCCGCGAGGATGAGCAGCGCATCACCTTTGGATAGATTGGTCGCGGTGCCTTTGAAGAGAATCGAACTCATTGAGGTCGAAATCGGCTGCGGTTGTGTCAGGCGCGGCTTCAGCGCGTTCCA
>JBBSHK010000197.1:0-6174 GCA_038253185.1 Anaerolineae bacterium
ATCCATGGGATGGACATCACCTCGAATGGAAAACGACTTCGCCGCCACCGGCTTACAATTTCGCAAAAATTCCGGTGGTGCGCGGTCGCCGCGCCTTCTGGGAACAAAAATATGGCAGCGACGAACACGGCACGGCGAACGGCAAACCGGTGACGATGGAAATACACGAGGCGCAGAGCGAGCCGCACGCGGAGGAGCCGCACGTTCATTTGCCGAACCCGAGCTACTGGCCCCTCATTCTTGCCTTCGGCGTGGCGGTAATCGCAGTCGCGATCATTTTTAATTTTTACATCGTGCCGGTCGGGCTCCTGATAATGCTCGCGGGTCTGACCGGCTGGATTCGCGAACCGTTCGTACAGGCATAGGAGTTTCGAATGGCAGCAACTCAAGAAACCGGCAAAGGTCAAATCGGATACGGCGAAGGCAGCCCTATCCGGAATTTAGAACCGACGATTACTCCGGCAGAGTCGTACACTACGACCGGACTCGACAGCCGCAAGATGGGCATCTGGATGTTCGTCGCGTCCGAAGTCATTTTTTTTATGGCGCTCATCACAACCTTCTTGCTGTATCGCGGCAAGGTTCCACCGGAACAGGGTTTGCACCATCTTGAGATCAACATCGCCTCGTTAATGACTTTTCTCTTGCTGATGAGCAGCTTGACGATGGTGATGGCGCTCGCCGCGATTCGCGATGGCAATGTCGGCAAGATGCGGCTGTGGCTTGGCGCGACGGCGTTGTTGGGACTTGCTTTCTTGGGAATGCAAGCGTACGAATGGAGTCTGCTTTTCGGCGCGGGTGTGACGCTCACCTCGAATCTCTTTGGCACGACATTTTTCACGACGACCGGTTTTCACGGCTCACATGTTTTCGTCGGCGTGCTGTGGATGCTGGCGCTGATTGGACGTTCCTACGCGGGCGGGATCACGCCGCAGAATAATCTCGCGGTGGAGATGGGCGGGCTGTATTGGCACTTTGTCGATCTCGTGTGGGTCGTCTTGTTCACGGTGATTTATTTGATTTAGGGTCAAGATTAGACACCGTACATCACAATTTGAAAGGAAGCGCCGATGAACGTGGATGGTAGCACCACACTGTCCCTATCCGAGTAACCCGGTTCCGCCACGAAAATAGGAGTTATAGAAGTTATTCGGATAGCCTGTCAGGGCAGCGGAAATGAATCGCGCTCGCCTGGTAAGGTTTCCCAATTTTTTAATTTCCTCGTTATCCTTGCTCTAACTTAAGGCAGCAGCGTCAACGGGATTGTCACTCAGGCGCAGCGCGTCGCGATGCAGGTCGGGAATAACATTTGTTATCTGCACGCCGACCATCTCGGTTCGACCAGCGTGGTTGTACCACATAATCCCAATCTCGCGCAGAGCTTTGGCTTTGTCTCGCGGCAGACCTATTATCCATTCGGGGTCGTGCGGACGAGTGAAGTTGCATCACCCACGGATTATGGATATACGGGGCAGCGGCTCGACGCCAGTGATGCGTTAATGTATTCCGGCGCGCGATATTATGACCCATCGCTGGGGCGGTTTATCAGCGCAGATACTTTTATTCAGGCTGATGCCAAGAACCCAAGCCGTAGCTGCCGTCGAATTTATGCGAACAAGTAGTTTCCACCTGTTCAAAAAGCAGCTGCTATTCAGTGCTCTTCTGCTCGGCGTGTGCCTGACTGCCTGCAATCAGGCACAGACGGCAGTGACCGTTCGCACGCTGCCTGTGCAACCTATTCATGCTCCCTTCGGAGCATCCTTGGATGTGGTTTGGCTGAATCAACAAAAACTCGTTGTGTGGTATGAGTCCGAGTTGGATAGCCTGAAAAGGACATACCATCTCTGGCAAGTAAATACGGATGGCAGTGAATTGCAGATGCTAAATCTTCCAGCAGATTCACAACCATGCATACGCAATGAGTTTTATCCATCCCAAGTGCTATCTGATAGACGTATGACTTTCTTGCGTAGATGCGTGCAATATCCTCAAGATCGCGATCAACGCATCCTAATCTGGAATCCGATTGATGGCACCAGCCAAATACTGCGCGATTATGATCTTCCGCTTTTATACGTCAGGGTTAGTTTTGCTCCTGATTTGTCGCTCGGGATATTGGGGACTTATACAGGGATACAAGAGGATCTATATTGGTTGGATCCAAACCAAGCGCGCAAACTAAACATCGGCTTTGCGCGTGCTAGCGAAAATGCGTGGTCGCCAGATGGCAAGTCCATTGTCTTCTTCGGCAACCAACAGATTGGCGGTGAACCAGGTCCGGGGTGGGCAAGCAAGCCCTATGATCTCTGGTTGATGCCCGCGAACTGCGAGACACTGGATGGAGGGTGCGCTAAGCATCTTCAATTATTGTTGAACAGCATATTTAACCAGACCGCTGTCAATTGGTCGCCTGACAGCCACTGGATTGTGTTTGATGGCGATCTGCAAGGACGTGGTCAGGGTATCTGGCTGCGACGGATGGAGACTGGAGAACTAGTTCAAGTGTTAGCAGGTGACCATCGACATCCGCATTGGTCACCTGATGGGAAGCGGCTAGTCGTTATCGGTCCTCCTGAGGGAAGCAAAAATATCGACTTGAATTTTCGTAGTGGTACGGCGCTTTACATCTTGGATGTGAGTGAGGTAGTGAGTAAATAGAATCCATTAAGCATTGCGCGCATTACCTGTGAGGTTGGTCTAAAAGGATGCCTTCGGTCGCGAGAAGACCCACACGAATCCTGACAACACTTCAGTGAGTACGAGCTACTCGATTTGGACGGCAACGACCACGATTTACGTCGGCAACTATTACGAAGCGACGATTGATGCCACTTCAAACGTCACCGCGACCAAGTACTACTACTTTGGCAAACAAAGAGTCGCGATGCAGGTTGCGAGTAACGTATATTATCTGCACGCCGACCATCTCGGTTCGACCAGCGTGGTGGTCGCATAGCCTGTCCTGAGACTGTCCATGACAGGCACAGGGAATCCGAATCTGAATCAGAGTCTCGGGTTCGTATCACGGCAGACTTATTATTCGTTTGGAGTAGTGAGAACCAGTGAAGGTATATCTCCAACGGACTATGGGTCCACGCGGCAGCGGCGTGATGTGAGCGATGCCAAGCATACGAATCGGGGTTTTGAAACAAGTTGTTGTGACTTGGCGGCGTTGTGGCAAATTCCAGGCTGGTCATAAATACTTTCAGGAAAAAAATTTATGAGTGAAACACACGTTGAAGGTTCAACCGCGATTGCAGAACACGGTAAACATCCGAATTACGTCGGCGTATTTATTTTTCTCGCCGTGCTGACCGCGATCGAGATTGGGGTCTCGACCTACTTTGTCCGCAGCGCTGCCAAGGTGCCGATGCTTTTGATCCTCGCTGCGGCAAAAGGATTTTTGGTCGCGCTCTACTATATGCACCTGCGCTTTGACAGCCGCATTTTTTCCTTTTTCTTTTCCGCCGCGATCTTTGTGCTGGCTGTCCCCTTTGCGTTAGTCGTGATGACGACCTTAGCCGCTCCGACGGGTGCGGATAAAACTCAGCCGAATCCGAATCCCACGCCGATCAACGTGACGACAGGGAACTCGACAACTCCAGTGCCGAATGCACAGAACAACGGCGCGAAGCAAGGCGGCACGACTCTGACTGTAACCGCGAAAGAAAAAGGGTGCGCGCCTCCCGCCGTATTCTGCTGGGAGCAGATGCAGTTGAATTTGAGCGTGGGACAGAACGCGACCGTGGTGGTCAAGAATCCCGCGGGCAATTCGTCGCCGCATTCTTTCGCCCTCAAGAATGTCGCCGGCGCGCAGGTTGCGGAAGTTCCCGCGGGCAAGGATGGAAGCGGAAGTTTTCAAGCTCCCGCCGCCGGAAGCTACACCTTTATCTGCGCGGTGCCCGGTCACGAACAATTGGGAATGACTGGCACCTTGACGGTGCAATAAGTTTTCCACCCGCCCGAGGAATCACCTTGCCCGACGCTTCGTGGGAATTTTGGCTGACCGGATGGAGTGCTGAACCGAGTATTTTGATCGGACTCGCCGTACTCTACGGCGGTTATTTACTCGCAAGCGGTCCGCTGCGCCCACACTTTCCGAATAACCAACGCGTTGCCTCAGCCCAGCTCGCGCTCTTCACCGCCGGTATCTTCACCATCGTCCTCGCGCTGCTCTCTCCGCTCGATTTACTTTCGGACAAACATTGGTTCAACGCGCATATGACGCAGCACTTGTTGCTGACGCTCATTGCGCCGCCGCTGCTGCTGCTCGGCACACCCGCGTGGATTTTTGAACCACTACGGCGACACGCCTCGCTCCTATCGATTGCGCGTGCGCTGACGAGTCCGCTCGTCGCGTTCTTCGCATTTAATATTGTGTTTGCGCTCTGGCATCTGCCCGCGCTGTATAATCGCGCGCTGGAGAACGAAGCATTGCATATAGTTGAGCATCTCACTTTTATGGCGACGGCAACGCTGACGTGGATGCCGGTGCTCAGTCCAACGCCGTTGCTGCCGCGCCTCGCGCAGCCTTCACAAGTGCTCTACCTATTCCTGCAAAGTCTGTTGCCGTCCGGACTCGGCGCGGTGATTACGTTTGCCAGCGCGCCGCTCTATTCTTTTTATGTGAGCGCGCCGCGCATCTGGGGCGTGTCGGCGATGGAAGACCAGGTCTGGGCGGGACTCGTAATGTGGATTGGCGGCGCGTTTATTTTTCTGTTCGCGTTGACCTTCGTCTTTTTCAAATGGTTCGGTCGCGAAGAGCCGCTTGAGGGACAGGGATTTATTTGATGAAGGTGAACGCACCGGCTGTAGGTAAAAATTTTCAGGCGCTCACCGTGCTGACCGCGTTTTATACCTTCGCGCTGATAGTCATCGGCGGCATCGTGCGCGTGAGCGGCTCAGGTCTTGGCTGCCCCGATTGGCCCCTGTGCCACGGACAAATCATTCCGCCATTCGAATTTCATACGCTGGTCGAATATTCGCACCGGCTCACAACGACGCTCGTGACCTTCTGCATCCTCGCCACCGCGCTCGTCGCCACAATCAAATACCGCGCGCACTGGTGGATTTTTCGCGGCGCGCTGCTCGCGGTTGCGCTGCTCTTTTTACAAATTGTGCTGGGCGGAATCACCGTGCTGCTCGAACTACCGCCAACCGTCGTCGCGATTCATTTGGGCAACGCGATGCTCTTGCTCGCGACGGTGCTGACTGTTGCGGCGCTCGCGTGGCGCGGCACACGGGCAACGGATGTGATTTCGGCGCGCGCGAATTCTCCACTCTCATTCAATCTCGTACTCGTGAGCGCCGCGTCAATTTATATTTTGATTTTGAGTGGCGCGGTGGTCGCGGGCAGCGGCGCATCCAGCGCGTGCAAGAGTTTGCCCCTGTGCAACAACGATCTCATCCCCACAGGACTCTTGCCGATTATTCATATGCTGCACCGCATTATCGCGGCGGCGGCGGGAATGCTCGCGCTGTATACTTTTTTTCGCGCGGCGCAAGTGCGAATGGAGCGCGCGATCAGCACCATCGGTTTCGCGGGCGCAGTTCTTTTGAGCGCGCAAATTTTTGTCGGCGCGGTGAATGTGTGGCTGCAATTTCCGCCGCTGCTCGCGGGCTTGCATCTCGCGCTCGCCGCCGCAGTGTGGGGCGCATTGGTGATGCTGGCGGTCATTCTACGCTCACGCCGCGCCGCGACAGCTTCGGATGAACAACCGCGCGCTTCGGGCAAGCCAATACGCGCAAGTCTCGCCGATTATTTCGCATTGACGAAACCGTGGATCGTCGCGCTGCTGCTGACGACCACCTTCGGCGCGATGTTGATCGCCGCTCAGGGTTTGCCACGTCTCGATAGCTTATTCCTGGGATTGCTCGGCGGCGCGTGCGCGGCAGGTGGGGCGAACGCGCTGAATTCGTACATCGACCGCGACACCGACAAACAGATGGCGCGCACGTCGCGACGACCGCTGCCGAGCGGACGAGTTCAACCGCGTCGCGCGTTGATCTTTGCCCTCGCATTGTGCGCGTCATCGGTGATAATTCTCGGCTTGGGCGTGAATTGGTTGAGCTCCATCCTCGCGCTCGTCGGAATTATCTATTACGCGGTGATTTATACGATCTTGCTGAAACGCGCGACCCCGCAGAACATTGTCGTCGGCGGCGCGGCGGGCG
>JBBSHK010000198.1:0-6141 GCA_038253185.1 Anaerolineae bacterium
CTTCCAATTTTTCTGGATCCGCAGAGAGCATTTTAATTTCTTGCGCGCGTCGCGGATCGTAAATATCGGGACCGAGCACCGGTTCGGGAATGGCATCGTGTGATTCTGCCTGATACCACGGCACCGCGCGTACCGATTGCGCGTCAATTTTTTTCTGAAGCGTAATTAGTCCGTTCAGCAATGCCTGAGGCGTGGGGGGACAACCCGGCACGTACACATCGACCGGCAAAAATTTATCTATGCCAGAGACGACGTTATAGCCCTCTTTGAATGGACCGCCGGCCGACGCGCACGCGCCCATCGCTATCACATATTTCGGTTCCGCCATCTGATTGTAGAGGCGTACGATCGCGGGCACCATTTTTTTCGTGACCGTTCCCGCGACAATCATCAGGTCTGCCTGACGCGGCGAGGGGCGAAATAATTCCGCGCCAAAGCGCGCGATGTCAAAGCGACCGCCGCCCGCGCAAATCATTTCGATCGCGCAGCAGGCGAGACCGAATTGCATGGGCCAAATCGAAGAGCGTCTGCCCCAGTTGTAGATGGAATCAATGACGCCGATGGCTTTATCAAAAGGACCCGCCCAAACTTTTTTCTTGACTTCAGAGTCGAGCCATGCGTCCTCGCTGTCCAGCATCATAATCGGTTGACTCTTTTCAATTTCACTCATTGGAAATCTCCTCACAACTATTGGGAGCGCCCACGCTTTTGATGTCACTATTTAAACGAGAAGAAGGATGGGATGATTGTCCCTTACTTTGTGAATTATACCACCAACAGAATTGCCTTTCAAGTGTATTCGCGCCTGATACTAAAAATTGGGGATTCCTTTGACGCTCCATTTCATCTCGGTTATAATCGTTCATTAATGCGTCCTGCAAAAATCTTGATCGTCGACGACGAACCGCATCTGCTCAAGCTCGTCCGTTCCAACCTCGAAGCCGCGCACTATAAAACATTGACCGCAGCGGATGGACCCGGCGCGCTCGCGACATTGGAAACTGAAGGCGCGGACCTGGTGATGCTCGACGTAATGATGCCGTCGATGGATGGTTTCGAGGTGCTGCAAAAAATCCGCGAGTTCTCGGTCGTGCCGGTCGTGATGCTCACCGCGAAGGATCAAGAAGTGGATGTCGTGCGAGGGCTAAAGCTCGGCGCGGATGATTATATACGCAAGCCATTCAGTGTGCACGAGTTACTGGCGCGGGTCGAAGCCGTCTTACGCCGCGGCGCGCCGTCGGAAGATGTGATGACGCGTCCGCCCTTCGTCGCGGGCGATTTTGAAATGGATTTTCAGCAGCGGCGCGTAACCGTGCGCGGCAAAGAGATCAAGGTCGGTCCGACCGAATGGAAACTGTTATCACAATTGGTGATGAATGCAGGGCGCGTGATGCTGCATTCCGACCTGCTGCGCAAAGTGTGGGGACCGGAGTACGGCGGCGAGACGGAATATTTGCGCGTGTACATCAGCTACTTGCTTAACAAGATCGAATAAGAACCCGCGCATCCGAAATATATCCTGACCGAGCACGGGGTAGGGTATCTATTCAAGCGACCGGAGTGAATCCTAAATCCGAGCAGAGGTCCAGCTTATGCCAATACCAGACTACGAAAGCTTGATGCTGCCGCTCTTGAAAATTTGGATTATTTCGGCGAAGAATAAATATGCCTTCAGTTGATTGGGACGAAGAACGAGTCCGTCGAGTGCTCGCGCATTACGAGCAGCAACCGGAGGACGAGGCGGTTGCCGAAGACGAAGCTGCATTCGAGAATCAGGCGCAGACCTTCTTAGAAATTCCGAATGAACCAGTTCCCGTGGATTGAATATGCCCGCAAATGGTCTGAATCGAGTAACGGCAAAGGAACGAGGCGCGCTCAACTCGCTGGTGGCTCTCCTGCGCAAACGTTATCCAAAGCGAGTGAAACAAGTCATTCTTTTTGGCTCGCGCGCGCGCGGCGATGCGACGCGGGAATCGGATTTTGATGTCCTCGTCGTCACTGCGAACGGCGGAAAAAAATTTGAGCAAGAATTGACCGACTGGATGCATGCCATTGGCGAAGAACACAAGCTTGATGTTATGTCGCACGCGATTAGTGAGAAGGAATTGCAGACGAGAGGCAAGCAAGAGCCTTTTTATCGCAGCGTCCTCAGTGAAGGCATTGATTTGCTCGGCGCGAAACCTCACCGCTTGTCACGCGGCAAGCCACTTGTCTATCGCCCACCCACCAAAGGATTCAAAATGGATGAGAGTACGCGGATTCAAATTGGGATTCGCTTGGAGCGGGCGCGGCAATATCTCGCCGAGGCACAAGCACTTGTCGAAAAGGAAATGTTCCCCGGCGCGGTTTCTCGGGCGTACTATGCGGTTTTCATGTTGACGACCGCTGTTCTCTTAACGCTTGACCTTGTGCGGGCGAAGCATTCAGGGGTTGAACCCGCCTTCAGCGAGTATTTTATCAAGCCCAAACTGCTCGAGGAAGAATACAAAGACATTTTTGAGCGAGCGCGCAAAGAACGTGAATTGGCTGATTACAAGTTCAAGGAGTACTCCCAAGAGCAAGCCCAAGAGATTATTGGCGATTGTGAGCGGTTCATTGGACGAATGGAAAAATATTTGCGGGATGTGGGTGCATTGAAAAGATAGGAGAGCGTTGTGGCAGACACTCAATACGATGTAGTAATTATCGGTGGCGGTCCAGGTGGATATGTCGCGGCGATTCGCGCGGCGCAGTTGGGGTTGAAGACGGCGGTGGTTGAGCGCGACGAACTGGGCGGCATCTGTTTGAATTGGGGATGTATTCCGACCAAATCGCTTTTGAAAAACGCGGAAGTAGTGGACGATTTTCGCCACGCGAAAGATTGGGGCTTGTCCTTCGAAAATTTTCACGCGGACTATAGTGTCGCACAATCGCGCAGTCGCAAAGTTTCCGCGCAACTCGTTCGCGGCGTCGAGTTCCTAATGAAGAAAAACAAGATTGATGTTTTCAAAGACACCGCGACGCTGAAAAGCCCGACACAGGTGCAGTTGCAGAATGACGGGCAAACGCTCGACGCGAAGAACATTATCATCGCGACCGGCGCGCGCCCGCGCTCGATTCCCGGACTCGACCTCGATGGCAAGAATGTGATTTCCTACCGCGAAGCATTGGAGCTGACCGACGTGCCGAATCCGATCGTCATCGTCGGTGCGAGCGCGATTGGGATGGAATTCGCGTCGGTATATTTTCCCTACGGCGCGGATGTGACCATCCTAGAAGCGCTGCCGCATTTGCTCCCGCGCGAAGACGAAGAGGTCAGCGTCGAAATGGAAAAGCAGACGCAGCGCCGCGGCATCAAATTCAAAACGAACGCGAAAGTCGAGCGCGCCGAAAAGCAAGATGGCAAAGTGAATTTGTATGTGACCACGCCGAACGGCTCCGAAACCATCAGCGCCGAAAAAGTTTTGGTGGCGATTGGTGTGCAGCCGAACATTGAGAACATTGGTCTTGAAGCGTTGGGGGTGCAAACAAATCGCGCCGCGATTGTGGTGAATGATTATTATGAGACGAATGTGCCGAATGTTTACGCGATTGGAGATGTCAATATGAAGCTTGCGCTCGCGCACGTGGCATCGGCGCAGGGCGTGCTGGTCGTGGAAAAAATTGCGGGCAAAGAAGTGCGGCCGATCGATTACAATTCTGTCCCTCGCTGTACCTATAGTATTCCGCAGGTCGCGTCGCTCGGTCTCACCGAGGCGCAAGCGCGCGTATCGGGCGGCGAACTCAACATCGGCAAATTTCCCTTCCGCGCGAACGGCAAGGCGCTCGGTTTGAACGAACCCGAGGGCTTTATCAAAATTATCGCCGATAAACAATTCGGCGAAATCCTCGGCGTACACATGATCGGTCCCGAAGTCACCGACCTGACCGGCGAATTCTCGCTCGCGAAATCGTTAGAGTTGACGCCGCTCGAACTCGCGCACGCGATTCACGCACACCCGACGCTCACCGAAGTGATTGGCGAAGCGGCGCTGGCGACGATGGGAGAAGCGTTACACATTTGAGAGTACAGACAACAGACGACAGATTTTGGTCTGTTGTCTGACTTCTGACATCTGACTTCTGTCCGATGCATCCACGAGACAGATCTGCGGCGCGCGTCATCAAAATTCATCCGACCGTTTTCATCGCGGAAAATTCGCAAGTCGTCGGCGATGTGACCATCGGCAAAGAATCATCGGTCTGGTACAACGTCACGATTCGCGGTGATGCCGCGCCGATTACGATTGGCGAAGGCACGAATGTGCAGGACAACTCCGTAATTCACGTTGACACCGATGGTCCGACGCGCATCGGCAGCCGTGTTACCATTGGGCACGGCGCGATTGTCCACGCCGCGACGGTGGCGGACGATGTCTTGATTGGAATGGGCGCGATTATTTTGAGTGGCGCGCAGATTGGCGAATTCTCAATTATCGGCGCGGGCGCGTTGGTGCCGGAAGGGATGCAAGTCCCCCCGCGTTCGCTCGTGCTCGGCGTCCCCGCGAAAATTATTCGCGAAGTGACAGAAGAAGAAATCGCGCGAATTCACAACGGCGCGCAGGGTTATATCGAGCGCGCGAAAAATTATTGGAGAGGGATTTACAAATAGTCACTGGGCGTTCGTCATTAGTCATTAGCACGTGACTAGCGACTAGCGAATAGCGAATAGAAGCGAGCGACTAATGAACATCGGCATTATCGGCGGCGGATTCGCGGGAATGACCGCGGCGTACGAACTCGGCAAGCTCGGGCACAAAACTTTTTTGTTCGAGCGGATGACGGAGCTCGGCGGACTTGCGGGAACGTTCGAAGTCGAGCCGGGCGTGCGGCTGGAGCGCGGCTACCATCACTGGTTCACCTCGGACACGCACATCGTCGCGCAGATGCAAGAACTCGGACTCGGCAACCGTGTGATGTGGATCGAATCCAAGACGGGTTGGTTTTACGGTGGGAAGATTTGGAACTGGGTCACGCCGATGGACATCTTGCAATTCAAGCCAATGCCGTTGATTGATCGCATTCGACTTGGGCTGACCACTTTGTACTTGCAGACGCGCAAAAATAAAATTTCCGATTACGAAAAAATTACCGCGGCGATGTGGCTGAAAAAATACGCGGGCGCGCAGGCGTGGGACAAGGCGTGGGGTCCAATGTTTCGCGGCAAGTTCGGCGCGGAAGCGGAAAATATTCCGCTGGTGTGGTTGTGGTACAAAGCGGTGCTGCGGCTCGGCTCGCGCAAAGGTTTGAATAAAGAAGTGCTCGGCTACCCGCGCGGAAGTTTTCAAGTACTCATCGACGCGCTGGAGAACGCGATCAAAGACAAGGGTGGAACGATTCTCAAAGGCGCAACGGTGAAACGCATTGTCGTCGAGAACAATGTCGCGTGCGGCTTGGAACTCGCCGACGATGAGAATACCATAATGGCGGGGCATGCCTCGCCCCTACAACAAAACGAACGCGGTTACATTCCCTTTGACAAGATCTATTGCAGCGCGCCGTCGTTCGCAACCTTGCGGATCGTGAATGAATTGCCGGATTGGTACGTCGCGAAAATGAAAGCGGCGAAATATATGGCAGCGGTGCTCGTCATTTTGAAGATGAAGCAGCCGATGACAAAAATTTACTGGATGAATGTCGCCGACCGTTCCCTGCCATTTGTCGCGACCATTGAGCAGACGAATTTTCTTCCACCGGAAACGTACAACAACAAGCGCATAATGTACATCTCGAATTATCTCGACGCGTCGAGCCCATATTTCCAGATGAATCGCGAAGAAATTTTCAACGCGTACTTGCCGCATCTGAAAAAAATCAATCCCGACTTTTCCGCCGATTGGGTCGAGGACTTTTGGCATTTCAAAGAAGCCGCCGCGCAGCCGATTGTGCCGCTCAATTATTCGCAAAAAATTCCCGAATACCGCACGCCGATTCGCAATCTGTATCTCGGCAACACCACGCAGATTTATCCTGAAGATCGCGGCACAAATTATTCCGTGCGGCTCGGTCAAATCATCACCCGATTGATTGACGAGGACATAAAAAGTCAAAAGTGAAAAGCTTAAAGTAGATTTCACCTTTTAACTTTTAGCTTTTAATTTGAAGTTGAAATCCATGCCTGAC
>JBBSHK010000199.1:0-6116 GCA_038253185.1 Anaerolineae bacterium
AAAGACGATGCGAATCATAAATATAAGAATTCAAACTCGGTCTGGAATCAACCCTTCCACCCACTGCTGATTAAGTGCGTCTTGTGTCAAATACTCTGGGATCGGATAAGTGTTGGATATTCAGAACCAATGAAACACATCAATGACGCACTTTAGACCTCGAAGAGCACCTCTTGCGTTCAATTCGAACTTGGAGGACTGTCTTTTCTGATCAGGTTTACCCGTATGTGCGAAATCATTTCTCACCTCATAGAGTTCTTTCGCGTCCTGATATAAAGCCTGATTTTCTACAAGGAGTGATTTTCTGAAAATGTACAATGGTAACTCATGAATTAAGCGGGCGAACCCTTGCTTCCTCATTAGATATTCATAAATTGGATCCTCAGTAACAGTACCATCTTTGACATGCTTACGGTTTATTATACGAATGGAACCGTTCGGGTCTCCTTCAGCCAAAAGCACATTGTATTGTTCGTCTAGTCTGCTTCGAGCCGCCGTTTCCATTGCTATTGCCGCATATAAGAGAGAAGTCCTTGGGTCGCGTTCCAACACGGCTTGAATTGAGTCGAGAAGTAAAGTATCGAAGATTGGAGGCTTTTGAACCAATGGAATCGATGCAGCTTGGACTAAATGCTTCCAAGTTACTGTCGTGGCAAGCTGATATTTGTGGATTCGAGTTCGTGTGTCAAAATGCCCGGAAGGAAAAGTTATTGGTGGAAGCTCATCAATCAACCTTGTTGAAATTTTCTGGGCTTCCGAAATTCTTCCTAGTCGCGGTTGCTTGCTGAGATTGCGCAGCCAGTCAATCAGGTGTGCTGTTGGTTCGATGAACCCTAGTACATCCTCATCGTCTCTGTTCTCAATGGAAGCGAATATCAGTTTCCCGCCATGCAAAAGATATTGCGCTCCGATGATAGCTGTTACGAAAGCACCTGGCGGTATTAGGCTAAGTTTCTTAGTTGTTTCTAAGTTTCGATACAATAGCGGATTGACGAGTGCCCAGCCAGGCAACAGGCTGAGCGGGCAAGAGGAAGGAGTGTCTTTCTCAATAGCCCATTCAATACTGCCGTTTATTTCTATTGTTAATAATCTCATTCGCGCGGCGTGAAGAGTTTACGCGTCCAGTTCCTCTAACCACTCGGTTTTCTTGCGACCATTCGCTTCCGCTTTCGTCGCGCGTTCGCGGCGGTCGGTAATCGCTTCGCTGCGCGCGCGTTCGAGCGCTTTAACCACATCGATGTCATTACCGCCTTCGCGCGACAGGCGGTCGCCGATGCGCACCATTACCGGCACGCGCACGATTGGACCGAGCACCACCGCTTCACCCACGTTCAACCCCGGCAAGTCGCCGAGCAGCCCTTCGCTGATGGATTCCGAGGAACTGCGAATCGCCTGCTGGTCTTGCGGGTTCGTGAGCCGCATAATAATTTGTGAGTTGCACTGTGAAAGCGTATCTTGATGAATGCGGTACGGGCGCTGCGTAATCAGCACAAGGAAAATTCCGAACTTGCGACCTTCGGACGAAATGCGCTTGATGATCTGCGACGCCTGTGATTTCGCGCCCTGTCCGCCAGGTACAAAGTTGTGCGCCTCTTCCAGCACAAAGAAAACGGGGTGTGCTAAACCACTGGTCGTTGCCTGACTCCACGCCTCGCGCAAAACTTTGTCCACCACAAATTCGCCGATCCAATTGTCCACGCCCGCGAGATCAATCACTGACAGATTCATCGGACGCAACAGGTCGTCCATCGGCACATCTTCGTAGCCCCACACATCCACGCGCGCGAGCCGCTCGATATACTTCAATGCCTTCTGCGCGCCCGCAATCGCGTCAAGACTGATCGCCTTGCCATTCTCTTTCGCTTTCGGAGCAATGTCCGGCTGCGCAAAATTTTCTGCTTCGTCCGATTCGTCGCGTTTGCCGAGATCGTCAAACTCAATGTCAATGTTCGCTTTCGCGCTCGCGGCGCGGCGGAACTCGCGCGAGAATTCATCGGGGTCGCCGATGCCCGGCAAATCGCGCTGCGGACCGCGCGGCATCCGGTCGTTGGTTTTGGGTTCCGCGCCATCGCCCTCGCCGCCATTCGACAAACGCGTCAGTTCTTGCAAAAAGCGATGGGGCGAATAATCGGTGCCGTGCAAAGTGTCGTGCGCGGTCTGAATCGCTTTGCGAATGTTGGTGGAGGTTTCGGGGATGCCGCACATCGCGCAAATCTCATCGGTGTCGAGCTTGGAGAATTGCATCGTGAATCGTTTCGAGCCGCCGATTTCTTCGTCAGGAATGCGTCCCGCCTGCGTCGTCGGCAATCGGAAAATATCGACGCGGTCGGCGAAGGGTGTCGCGCGGTGCTGTTCATCGCGGCGCATCAAAACATAATCACTGTTCGGATCAAAAATCACGACGGTGCCGCCGAGTCCCAGCAATTTTTCAAGAATCACGCCGACGGTGTACGATTTGCCCGCGCCGGTCTGTGCAATCACCGCGAGGTGACGGCGCAAGCCATTCGGATTTAGCAGAACGGAAACTTGATCGCGATTGATCAACGTACCGATTTCAATTCCGCTCGCGACATCCTTGGAAAAAAATCGCCTGAGCAATTCGTCTGGCGCGCTATAAACGGGATTACCTGGCATGGTGGCGTGGCGCGGAAAACGCACGGCATCGCCTTCGAGAAAGCCTAACACTTTCGCGGTGCCTGCGACAATCGGCTGCGACGACCCGAGCCGACTGAGAATCGAGGCGACTTCGTCGTAAGAGAGTGTGGTGTCGAGCAAACGCGAAGAGACGCTGAGCTTGGTCACTTGCGCGAGCACCTCTACTTTTTTGTGATGCTCGGGTTCTTCGACTTCGACGACGATGTATTCGAGACGCGGCGGCGCGATGGCGCGGTTGGTGACGAAAGTGAATTCATCCGTGCGGACTTCGCCGACGACATAACCGACAGTGTTCATGGGAACCTCTTGGATTGCGGATTGCGGAACGCGGAGTGAGCAATTCAGTGAAACAGGCGTTCTAATGACGCATCGATTATAAACGAAAAAGGAAAAGGATTCAAGTTCAAACCCGCGTCCTTCAGCTTGAAATTTTGTCGAATAGAGAGGGCGGGTTACTCTGGTTTTTTTTCTTTCGCCTTGATTTTTTCGTCGCGCTTGTCAAGATAGTACTTTATGAAAAAACCGATCAGCCCGCCGGACGAAATCAGCGCGATCAAAATCTGTGTAAAGTTACTCGCGAGGTTGTCACCGATTCTTGAAAGCAACGGCGCCGGAGTGGGCGCGGGATTCGCCCCCGTCGCGCCGCTCACCTCAATCGTAAACGGAATATTCTTGAGCGATTGTGTGCTCATCGTCCTATCAATTCCATCGACAATGACCGGAATTGAAATTTCGAGCGTCACATCGTGTTTGCCTGCGGCGCGCGGCTTGAGGAGCCACGTCCATTCCGCCGTGTGATTCGCGGTGATGACTTGTTCGCGTTTGCCTTTCGGGTCAATATCAAAACCGAAACTGTTCAACTCAACATCCATCACCGGATAAATTTCGAGGCGATCGTTATAGCGGAGTAAAAACGGCGCGCTGTTCGGCAGCGGCGTGGTCGCGGGGACGGGCGTCAAGGAAACGAGGTCCGAGCTTGGATTGATCTTGAGCAGAATGCTGCGCGTTTCAGTCAAGGGCAGCGTAACAGGATACGAAAGCTCCAGCGCGCCGAGTCCGAGCGACCCGGTAGACAAGCGCGCATTGGTGCGAATGGTACCATCGAGTTTGTTCTCACGCGTAATTTGGAGCACCGCAATCGCGCCAATGTCTGGAGTGGGGGCGCTCGTAAAATTGGGTTCAGCCGTCGGCGCGCTGGTTGGAGCGAAGCCACCGCACGCGGAGAGACTTGTCGCCGCGAGCAGACACCATATCGCCAAGTAGATCGAAAGGCGCGCGCTCCAAACTTTATCTCGCATGATTGCTGCCCGTGATGAAAACAGGTTGCGCTTTTATTCTATCATCTCGCGGGACTGTAAACAATGGGCACAAAAAAACACGCGGTCAATTGACACGCGTGTTTTCGCTTCATCCCCATCTCGTTTATCGCGCGGTCGGCATATCAGTCATCCGAAGCTCGTGCTGTTCTGCGAGCTCGCTCGCGGCTTGTACGATGTTGTCCACGCTCAAGCCATACACGTCCATCAACTCTTCGCCTTTTCCAGATTCAGCGTACTTGTCACCGAGGTTGACAAAGCGCATCGGCACGGGGTGGATCTGCGCGAGTGCCATCGCGACCGCGCTGCCGAGTCCACCGTGCGCGAGATGTTCTTCGCACACGACAATGCCGCGGGTCTCGCGCGCCGCGCTCTCTAACGCCTCGCGGTCGAGCGGCTTGACCGTGTGCATATCGATGACACGCGCGTTAATATTTTGCTCTGCCAATTTCTCCGCGGCGTCGAGCGCACGCGCGACCATATGCCCATTGGCGATGATCGTCACGTCGTTGCCCTCACGCAGCAGATTTGCGCGACCGATTTCAAATTCTTGCTTGTCATCGTAAATGATTGGCGTCTTGGGTCTGCCCGTGCGGAAAAAAACCGGTCCTGCCATTTGCAACATTTCTTTGGTGAGCGCGCGCGTGGAGAATTCGTCCGAGGGCACGATGACCGTAAAGCCGCCGAGCGCGGTCGTGAGCGCGATATCTTCAATTGCCATCTGACTCGGACCGTCTTCGCCGATCGAAACGCCCGCGTGACTGCCCACCAGTTTCACATTAACGTGAGGCAATGCCACCGACATCCTGATTTGATCGTAAGCGTTTGCCGCGAGAAATACCGCGAACGAGGACGCGACCGCCGTCTTGCCGTTCGCCGCGAGTCCCGCCGCGATGCCCACCATATTCGATTCGTCGATGCCGGTGTTGAAAAATCGTTCGGGATATTTTTTACCGAACGCTTCGGTCTTGGTGGAATTGCCCACATCGCCATCGACCACCACGATGCGCTCGTCACTGCCAGCATCGGCGAGCGCCTCACCAAATGCGTCGCGCGTGGCTTTGCCCATTTTTCGTCCCATGAGAAATCTCCAGTCGCAAATCGAGAGTCAACAGTTCACAGTCCTCTGAACAAAACACTGGCGACTGTTGACTGGCTACTGTCTGCTTGCTTATCCAATATCCCTTCGCGCGATTTCTTCCAGCGCTTCTTTTTTCTCTTCCGCTTTTTCGATCGCGCGTCCGTGCCACGAAAAATCTTTTTCCATAAAGCTCACGCCCTTGCCTTTAATCGTGTGCGCGACGATTGCGGTCGGCTGCCCTTTGGTGGCGCGGGCTTGCTCGAACGCGTTAAAGATGTCCTCGTACCTGTGCCCGTCAATCTCTACCACGTTCCAGCCGAATGCCGCGAATTTTTTCGGCAGTGGTTCGGTGGGCATCACGTCGGGGACCCAGCCGGTCTGCTGCGCGTTGTTACGGTCGACGATGAGACACAGATTGTCCAGCTTGAATTTTGCCGCGCTCATCGCCGCTTCCCAATTTTGTCCCTCGTCGATTTCGCCGTCGCCGGTCATCACGAACACGTGATAATCGCGCTTGTCGATTCTGCCCGCGAGCGCGTGCCCGATTCCAATCGAGAGCCCTTGCCCCAACGAACCCGCGCTCGCCTCAATGCCCGGAGTAAAGCGTACGTCGGCGTGTCCTTGCAAAATGCTGCCCATCTTGCGTAAGGTCGGGATGAGCTTGCGGTCAAGCACTCCCGCTTGCATCAGCGCAGCGTACAGCCCGGGCACCGCGTGCCCTTTGCTCAAAATAAAGCGGTCGCGGTCTTGCCATTTCACATTCTTCGGATCGTAACGCATTTCACCCGCGCAATAAAGCACTGTCAAAATTTCGACCATCGACAGCGAGCTGGAGGGATGTCCCGATGCCGCAGCGGAAGTCATCTCGATGATGTCCACGCGCATCTGTCGCGCGATATCTTTCAAGGCTTGAAGGTCGGGACGCGTTGCCGCGCGGGGTGTGCTTACCTGGTCCATATTTACTCCTTGCAAAAAAGAACGATGCAGAAGGGCTCGGGGTGATGTCGGCAAAGATGTTCGGGTCAACGATTTTATTATAGCGTGCCAGCGTGTCACGTCAATTA
>JBBSHK010000200.1:0-6054 GCA_038253185.1 Anaerolineae bacterium
CGCGACCAATTGAAAGATGTGTTCGGGTCGCTGCAAATCTTTCAGGCGGTGTTCGCCGAGATCACGCAAGCTTACATCGTCCGGCAATTCCTGCGCGACGAGATCGTGTGTGACTTGCGACAAGAGCACCTGCCCACCGTGACCTGCGGCAGAAATCCGCGCGGCGCGATGTACGTCGAGTCCCACGTAACCTGAGGTGGCAAGCTGCGGCTCGCCGGTGTGCAATCCCATCCGCACGCGCACGTTCACGCCCTCGTTCCAGGAATGTGCGGCGAGCGCGCGCTGCGCGTCGACGGCGGTCGCCACCGCATCCAACGCGCGCGGAAATGCCATAAAGAACGCGTCGCCTTCTTTGTCCACCAAAAAGCCGTGATGCGCGTTCAATGCCTCGCGCAGGATACGGCGCTCTTCATCCAGCAGGGCGGCATACTCATCACGCAATTGCTCTACCAGCCGCGTTGAGCCTTCAATGTCGGTAAACAGAAAAGTCACCGTGCCGGTCGGCAAGGAAAGATTCCCGCTGTCCGGTTTAGTCTCGTCTTGGTCGCGCGCGCGGTCGGACGGATTTGGTTCAGAGTCGGTGGGCGCGAGTGGAGTATTCGAAGCGTTCGCGGCGAGTGCGGCGGGAGTCGAAGTTTTCGCCGCGGCGAGTTTTTGCTCGCGCTGCTTTTCGCGATGTTCTTGTATTTGAATAAAGCCGTTGATAATGGCGATGAAACCGGCAATGACCGCAATCAGCGCGGCTGCCTCGGCAATCGTCAAGCCTTCCATAACTACGATCCCTTCACAAAAGTAAACCTCTCTTCACCAGCATCCTATCACAACTTTATTTTACAGTCCGTTTGCCGTCGCGTGCCGCGCGCTCACGATACTGCGCGTACGCTTGTGGCAAATATTTTCTATACAGCGGGCGGTTGAAATCGGGCGCGTGCGTCGCGCGAAATTCGCGCAAAGAGACGAGATCAAGTTCCTGCACGATAATTTCTTCGCGGTCGTTCGACGCGGTCTGCGCGAGCACGGAACCACGCGCAGGCATTCCAATCGGCTCCACGATGCGACTCGGTCCGCGCCAGTGCAGCCCGAACAGGTCTGTCACCATATTACACAAAAGCCCGTACGCAGGTGATTCTTGGACTCGCGTTTGTACCCCGCGCGCCGCGAGAAATTCTTGATCGCCGGCGGAATCGGCGGACGGGTTGAAGAAAATTTCCGCGCCGTCGCGCCACGCCAGTCGCGTCGTCTCCCAATAGGTAAAGTCCATACACACCGGCAGCGCCACTCTGGTAAACGGCAATTCAAAAACTTGTAACGAAGAGCCGACTGTTAGCCATTCGCGCTCGGTGGTGTAGGCGTGCAGCTTTTTTTGTGAACCGATGAGCGAGCCGTCGGTTCCAAACAGGTACGCTACATTATACAGATGTTCCGCCTCGTCGCGGGCGATGGTGCTGCCGCTCATGAGGTAAATGCCAAGCTCCCGCGCGACCGCGCGTCCTGCGGCAACGAACGCGGTTTCGACCGGACGCGCGACGAGGGCGAAGGTCGCTTTGAGACTCGCGCTACCGCTGATTTCTTTCAGCGCGCCGGAGAGACCCCCACCATTTTTCGATTCTGATGCCAGCGCCTGAACTCCGGGCAGCATTCCGATCAATGGCGTCCACGCGTACTCTGGAAACGCGACGAGCTGCGCGCCGCGCTCGACCGCTTGCCGGCACAGTCCGTAAATTTTTTCCGCGTACTGCGCGCCATCGTCAAGCAGATTCAATTCCATCTGCACTGCGGCGACGGTGATGCAATCCGCTGTGGCGCCACGGGCGCGCGGCGAACGCTTACCGCGCAGCGCGCGCTCGATGACGCTCGGGTCTGATTTGTCTTCGAGCAACTTTGTTATAGGAGGGGTGAGCCGTAGAGCTTTGAGTGACCTCATCAAAGTGCCTGCCCCAAGTCTTCAAACCGCTTGTACAAGTCATAATTGAAAAAATCAAAGATGGGATATTCGTCCACCACTTTTTGTAACCCCTCGAAATCGAGCTCTGCCGAAATAATTTCCGCGCGATCATCTGTTTCCGCGCGCGCGACAATACCACTGTTGTCGCCATGGTATTCGACCGGCGCGTAGACCGCCGAGCGCCCGCGGAAATTCGCACTCACAAGATTTGCTTGCACCCCAAAAATCTGATTCGATTGTACCTCGCGCCAGAGATCGACAAGATGTTGTTCATCTCCGGCAGAGCCGTTGCGGCGGAACAGCTCTGCCGACGTGGGATGAACCAAAATATTTGCGCCTTGCAGCGCGAGGATGCGCGACACTTCGGGATAATGTAGGTCTTCACCAATCACCACACCGATGCGACCGACATCGGTCGTGAACACGCGCAACTCGTCACCGGCGCTCAAACCCCACGCGCGTTCTTCCAGTGAGCGATGCGTCTGCCGCTGCCGCCCCACTATTTTTCCTTCGGGCGAAAACAGCAGTGCGGTGTTGAAGAGTTCGCCCTTGTGGAGCTCGAGCGTCGTTCCCGGCGCGAGCCATCTCTCCGTGCGCTCGGCGAGCGATTGAAAGATGTGAAGGTAAAATTCGAGCAAATAATCCGCGTGTGAGTGCAGCAGTGCGCGGACGGAATCCAAATGCTGCGCGCTCGCAAGCTCAACGAAACTCATCTCCGCGGGCGCGTCCGGCGCAAACATTCCCAAAAGTGAAAAGCTCAGACGGTTTGGCAGGACGATCAACTCAGCGCCGTCGTGCGCGGCGCGCTCCATCGGCGCGCGCACGCGGTCGACGAATTCTTGCGGCGTGGCAACGAAGGTGAACGGGAGTTGGAGCGCAGCAACTCGGGGCATCTACGAAATGATACACGAAGATGCTCAGTGAGTCGAATACGCGCGCGGTCGAATCGTCGCATCGGCAGATGCTTCGACCATCCGACGTTGCGGCAACACGATCATCTGTCTAACGGAGCCGCATAGGCTCCCCGGAATTTCTCGGGCAATATTTTTGCGAGCGCGCGCATGGCTTCCGTCACGGCGGCGCGGTCGCGCGCGGCACGGTCATGTGCGCGCGAGGAATTGATTTCGAAGGGCGCGCCAAAGCGAATGTTGATCGTATTTTGTTCATCCTCGTACCATCCGACCGGTAGGCAGGGCAGCGCGTTGTGAGTCAAGAGCAGTAGAAAAAGCCCCGCACCCGGCGGCGGTTCGGTCAGCGCGGCATTGGGTCCGGTGCGACCTTCGGGCGCGATGCCGACCAGCGCAGGATGTTCGCCGCGCGTCAATGTTAACGCACGTCGTACCGCCACCGCGCCTTGACCGCGCGTGGTGTGTCCTTCGAGAATCGGCGGCACGAGCACCAAGCCGTACACCTGCGCCAGCCGCGCGAACAGCGCGTGCGTCAACGGTTGCTTGAACGCGCGTCCCAAGCCTCGCGGATACCACCACTCGCGCGCCATTACCCAACGCACTTGCTTCGGCTCTCGCGTGCGTTCTGCTGCAATCACCCGCGACATGAGCAGCGGTCCCCACCACGCCGCGGCGCGCGAGCTTTCATAATGATTGAAAATGGCGACGAACGGTGTTTCGCACGGGATGAGTTCCGTGCCCATCACGCGCGGGGAGGGTGACGTATTCTCAAACAAGCGCGCGCCCACCGAACTGAGCCGCGCGGGTGAGCCGCGCAGAATCTGCCACAGCAGCGGTGGCACGAGGTGTGGTAGTTGTGCCAGTGTTGATGGATAATGGGGCAGGATGGGCACGCGCGTTACTCCGCGTTATTGTGACGGCTGGAATGTTCTGACCGCGGAGAGCGCAAAGAACGCCAAGACTTTTGTTTACGCCTCTCCGCGTTCTTTGCGGTTCAATCCTACTCGACCTGTGCGCTCAACGCGGGATCATTCGGATCGAGGACAGGAAATTCCGCGCGCACCAAATGTGAATACTTGAGACCGGAGCCGGTGTTGAATAGAACGACGCGCTCGTGCGGCTGGAGAAATCCATTCGTCGCAAGTTTTTTGAATGCAGCGTACGTTGCGGCGCTCTCTGGCGATACAAACATTCCTTCCGCGTGTGCCCATTCGTCCATCGCCGCGCGAATCTCGTCATCGCTCACCGCGAGCGCGGTGCCTTGGCTCTCGCGGATCGCGCGGAGAATCAAGTAATCCGCGAACGGGTGCGGCACGCGCAACCCATCGGCAATCGTGCGCGCATTCTTCCACGGCTCGGCGGTCGATTCCTGCTCGTCGAATGCTTTGACCACTGGCGCGCAGCCGCTCGCTTGGACTGAAATCATTTTCGGTCGCGCGGGTCCTATCCAGCCAAGCTGTTCCAATTCGTCGAACGCTTTCCACATCCCGATGATGCCGGTACCGCCGCCGGTCGGATACACAATCGCGTCGGGCAATTCCCAACCAAGTTGCTCCGCAATTTCGAGTCCCATCGTCTTTTTGCCTTCGGCGCGATACGGTTCTTTTAACGTTGACAGGTCGAACCAGCCGCGTTCACGCGCGAGTGCGCGCACGATTTTGCCCGCGTCGCCGATGAGACCCTGGACCAGATAGACGCGCGCGCCGCAGATGGCGCTTTCGATCCGGTTAATCTCTGGCGCGTCCTCGGGCATAAAAATGTAGGATTCCATTCCCGCCCGCGCGGCGTACGCGGCGAGCGCGCCGCCCGCGTTGCCCGCGGAGGGAACCGCGATCACGCGCACGCCCAATTCTTTCGCGCGCGAGACCGCGGCGGACAAACCGCGCGCTTTGAAACTGCCGGTTGGATTCAAGCCCTCTTCTTTTGAAAAGAGTTGGTCAAAGCCGTACTCACCCCCGAGTCGTGGCAGTGGCAGCAGCGGCGTCATGCCTTCGCCGAGCGTCACAATATTCTTTTCGTCGCGCAGCGGCAAGAGTTCGCGCCAGCGCCACATATTCCAGGGTCGCTGCGCTAAATCATCGCGCGAAAAATTTTTCTTCGCCGCGTCGAGATCGTAACGCGCGAAAAGAACTTTGCCGCAGTTTGGACAAGTTGTGTGCAGCTCGTCGGCAGAATATTTATTGCCGCAGTTAGTGCATTCGAGATGAGAGAGAAGGGAATGCATAATGAACAATGAGCAATGAACAATGAAGAAGCAGTCACAACTGGGCATTGTTCATTGTTCATTTGTCATTTATCTACCCAATGTGCAACTCCTTTTGTCATTTCGAACAAAGTGAGAAACCTCGATGCGCCTCACGCTGAGATTTCTCGTCGCAGACTGCGCTCCTCGAAATGACAGTTGAAAACGCGAATAAGTTGCACATTGCGTATTTATCTCACTCCTTTGATCTTGTGGACAAAGTACGTGCCAAGAAAGAAATAAATGGCGGTGAGCGAAAAGATAACGGTGTAACCGAGCGTGGGCAGACCATTCGCTTTACCGAAAATTTGAAAATTGTCGAGCAAAAATCCGGCGAGCGGCGTGGCGATGATTTGCGGCGCAGTGAAAGCGATATGCCACACGCCCATATCTTTGGCGTAATCGTCCATCGAAGGCAGCACGTCGGAAGCGAGCGCCCAGTCCACCGATTGATACGCGCCATAGCCGATGCCAAAAATCACGCCCATAATGACGGCGAGGTTAAAGTTCGAGGTGAAGATGAGCACGGCGGCGACCAGCGCTTGCAGACCGCCAGAGATATAGACCATAATCTTGCGACCGTACTTGTCCGATAGCGCGCCCGCGATGAGCGTACTGAAAAGCGCGCCGAGCAGCAGCGTTACGGTGAAATAAAAGGCGGCGGTCGCCGCATCCTTGACAAAATCCGCGCCGAACAAATGGAAATCGTGAACGACATCAGTAAAGTAAAACAAAATAAAAGTTTGAACCGTGAACTGTCCCATCGTCACGAGAAAGCGCGTGATAAAGACCCAGCGAAAATTCAAATACCTAAGCGGATCGATCAAGCCGCGCCAAAACTCGTCCCAACGAAAGGGTGGAATATTTTTGGGCGGCGCGGGTTCACGCGTAAAGATGACAGTGCCCAACATTCCTAACAGAATGATCGCCGCGAGAATAAAATAAATGTTCGCGGTACC
>JBBSHK010000201.1:0-6054 GCA_038253185.1 Anaerolineae bacterium
AATTCGAGGTGACAACCGCTTTCCATCGCAATCGCGCGCGCCGTCCAGGTTTCAATTCCTTGCTTTCGCCCAAACTGTTTCACCTCTCCAAAGGTGCGCAGCGCCTCGGCATAGTGACCGCTACCCATCAGCGCGAGTCCGAGATTCCCCAGCGCGCGCATATAGGTCGCGCTGTCATTTAGTTCCTGTGCTAACCGCGCGGCTTCACGATTGCGCTCGATCGCTTGCTCAAAATGCCCTAGCCAATAAAGCATCACGCCCGAGGCTTCTTTCCCCGCGACGACGGCGGGCGAGCGCGAACCAACGTCACTCGCAAAAGCGCGTTCATAATTCATCCTGCTCGCGCGCAGCAAACCATCTGAACTGTCCGCAAGCGCCAGCGCGCTCAGTGCGCCCGCCGCGAGATCGTTACGATCCAATTGTTCCGCCAATGCAAGGGCTTGATTGCCGTACCGACGCGTGCTGGGCACATCGAGCAGCCAATGATTGACAATCGCCAGTTCCGCCAGGACTTCGGCGCGCAGTTCCACACGCTCGGGCGCCAATTCCGCCAGTGCCAATTCCAATTCGGGTCGCGCGCTCGCCCACAGCGTCAAGCTCGTGAACGCTTTGCCGAGCAGCGCGTGCAGCTCGGCGGCGAGTTCGCGCTGCCCGCGCTGCTCGGCAATGGCAATGGCGCGTGCGAGCAAGGCAGTGACCTCGCGATGCGCGGCAGCCCGCTGCGCCCAATTTGCCGCGCGCAACAAATAGGGCAGCGCCTTGTGTGCTTCACTCGCCTCTTCAAAATGGTGCGCGAGCAGCGCGGCATACTCGTCGAGTTGATCGGGATAGAGTTGTTCGATACTGTGCGCCACCCGCAAGTGAATCTCACGTCGGGTTTTTAGCAGCAGCGATTCGTACGCGGTCTCTTGGGTGAGCGCGTGTTTGAAAAGATACGCGAGTTCGGCATCGGGGAGGCGGCGCACCAATTGCGCTTTTTCCATCTGCGCGAGATTTTGGTCGAGGGGCATGAACAAATGAAACGCAAAATGTAAAACGGCAACAAGGTGCCTTTCACGTTTTACGCTTTACACGAGTCCTTCCTGCTCCATCACCGATTGCAAAATTTTGACTTGAAATTTCCGCCCGATCACGGAGGCGATTTGCAAAGTACGTTTCGCTTCTTCGGGCAAGCGGTCAATGCGCGCGGTGAGCACCCCCTGCAAGGTATCGGGGATTTCGATATTCTGAATTTCGCGCGTGACGCTCCAATTCCCATCGATGCGTTGAATCCCGCCGCGGTCAATCAGCATCCGAATTACTTCTTCGACAAAGAACGGGTTGCCTTCGGCTTTCGCCAGAATCAACGCGCGCAAATTTTCCGGCAGCGCTTCGACTTCGAGTAGGTTGCTGACGAGTTGCTTCGAGTCCGCCTCGGACAAGGGCGCGAGATATAAATCAATCGCGCCCACCCCCGCAATGTCGTGCGACTGCGTAACGAGTTTCCAACCGGGCGATTCTTTATCTTGACGCGTGACGAACGAGACCACGATGCGCGTATCCGCGACGATGGGCAAGACTTGCAGCCACAATTCAACCGACGACGGGTCCGCCCAGTGAATGTCATCGCAGATGATGACGGTCGGCGCGTCTTGCGCCAGCGCCTGCAAAAATCTTTTGTACGCCGCGATGTATTTCGTTTGCAGCGCAGGACCGTCGAGATATTTCACGCGCGCCGCCATATCCTCTTCCAGTTTCAAGCCGAGCAGATGCCCGAGATACGGATAAACTTCTTTCAGCTCCGCGTCCAGCATCTTTTCAAGCGTCTGCGCCAGCGCGGCACGCGTTTCCTCTTCGGACGAACCCGCGGGCGCGCCGATCAGATTGCGCAGAATGTCGGTGCTCAAGTGATGCGCCATCGCTGCCCCATACGAAAGACAGCGACCCTCGACCCAGCGGACTGGGGTTTCGCCTTCCGCCATCGTCGCGGCTTGATGCCATTCAGAGACCAGACGCGATTTGCCCAGACCCGCTTCGCCAATGATCGAGACAATCGAGCCGCGCCCGGAGCGCACATCGTCCACGACCTGCATCAGCGTTGAGAATTCGCGGCGGCGTCCGACCATCGGCGATTGCAGACCGGCGATGCCGCGCGTCTTGATCACGCCTTTTTTTTCTTCGAGCACGCGATACACATGAATCGGCTCGCTCTTACCTTTGACTTCCATCTCGCCGCGATCCTCGAACTCGAACAGCGGTGCGACGAGGCGATGTGTATTCTCAGAGATCAAAATCGTGTTCGGCGCGGCTGCGGTCTGCATACGCGAGGCGAGATTGATGGCGTCGCCCATCGCGGTGTATTCGAATTTCAAATCGCTGCCGATGTTGCCGACGACGACCAAGCCCGTGTTCAAGCCAACGCGCACATCAAAGTCAAATCCTTTTTCGCGCTGAATTTTTTCGCGATAGTCGCCGATACCTTTCAAGATCGCGAGCGAGGCAAGCACCGCGCGGTGTGGATCGTCCTCGTGCGCGATCGGCGCGCCAAAGAAGGCGAGAATCGCATCGCCCATCAAACGCGCCACAGTGCCTTCGTAGCGATACACCGGCTCGATCAAAAACTTGAAAGCCGTGTTCATGATCTCTGCCCATTCTTCCGGGTCCATCTTTTCCGCCAGCGCGGTCGAACCCTTCACGTCGCAAAAAAGAATCGTGACGATGCGGCGCTCGCCTTCCATATTGCGACTGGCGCGCGCCGATTCGAGTTTCGCCGCGAGCTCCTTTGGCATATATTTTTCGAGCAGCGCTTGCGGCGTCTCTGCTTTTGGCGCGGCGCGCGCTTCGCCCTTCTCCGGCTTTGCGGGAGAGGCGCTGGACGCGAGGGCAAAGCCACAGTTGTTACAAAATTTCGCGCCCGCCGGATTTTTCGTTCCGCAATTCGGACAGGCGCGTTCTTGCGCCTCGCCGCAGTTGTTACAAAATTTCGCGCCCGTCGGATTTTCGAATCCGCAATTCCAACATTTCATCTTTGGCACTCCTCTCAAAGTGACAGGTGACGTACGAGGATCTACTTATTTCTCTCCGTGCGTGTCAATTGACGCGCGCTGATGATCCGAGTGTGATCGCCACGTTCTGCAAAAGCTACAATCAACAGTCGAAACTGATTCGACATCCCTACTATGATATGTCGGTGTTCTTCTGCCGAATGATCGGGGTCTGCAACGGTCGCACTAAGCGGATCACCGAACACAGTGGCTGCTCGGTGAACGAAACCTTGTGCTTGCGCAGGTTCTTTGCCGCTTTCTGCGGATCCCATTCAAATTCCATACATCAAATGGAGCCAACTACAATCGTCTTAAAACAGGTGGTTTCACTCCCGACGGATGACCGACGGCGGGATGGCGGTTACACCTCTTCCATCGTTCGTCCGCCGTCCTCCGTCAACTTTTTCACCGCGCTCTCGACGAACGCCGCGCGCAGTGATCCATCCTCGAACAAATTTGCCATTTCGTCAATCAGTGCTTTCGCTTCGGCGCGTTTCGCCTCGGCTTCGGCGGGACGCGCCAGCGAGTCCAAAACTTTTGCCGCGCCGAGACGCGCTTGCAAAATCATCGGACGCATTTTCATCTCGGACGCCAGCGACTCGGCGCGTGCAAATTGTTCCTGCGCGCGATTGTAATCCCCGCGCGCCGCGCTCACTTGAGCGTCGGTCCATTCGACCCAGGGATACAGATCTTTCATCTTACGCGATTCGACAAACTCGCGCGCCTCATTCAAATTGAGCGCGGCAGTGTCGAGGTCCTGCTGCGTGAGCGCGACCAGCGCGAGCCCTATCAGAAAACGCGGCTTGAAATACAACCCGAACATCGTCGGGGTCATTAACCCCTTTTGGAAATTTTCGCGCGCGGCGGCGAGATTACCGCGCCGTAATTCAGCAAAACCCACATCCGCCCACGCCGTACCGCCGCCGCCCATTCCAGCCGGCGTGCTCAAGAGCGCCGAAGCATGATCGAGCATCAACTCCGCGCGCGGCGCGAGTGACGCGCCGATTTCAAGATAGGTGTCACTCAATGTGGCGAGCGGCTGCACGAGCAAGAACCCCAGCACCTGCTCGAGCGGATATGCGAGCTGTATGGCTTTTTGGAAATACGCGACCGCCGTCTCGTATTCGCCGCGCAGGCGCGCAATGACGCCGAGCTGCCACGCGCCAACGACTTGATTAAAGGTCGAACCAATCCGTGTGGCAATCTCGTAACCTTCTTGTTCCACCGCGCGCGCCGCATCGAGATCGCCATTGCGCAGGTGATACGCCGCGAGTGGAATCGCGACTGCCGCTTCCACTTCGCGGTTGCCAATCTCGCGTGCGAGCTTGAGCGTCTCTTGCCCCTTCACCCACGCCGCATCAAACTCGGTCATAAACATATGGGTATCGGCGACATGATTGAGCGCGAGTGCCACCTGGTCGCGCTCGCCGAGGTCGTGACCGTACTGCGCGGCTTGACCCATATAGCGCATCACACCGTCGAAATCGCCCATCAGGGTGCACATCCCACAGCGAATGAACGACGTTTCGGAAAAGCCGGGCTTGTCGCCGTGCTCTTGCGCGAGCCGTTCCGCCTCCTGCAAATATTGGTCCGCCGCGCCAAATTGTCCCATGAACATCCCGTACACATTGGCGAGCTTGTTCTGCGCGGACACTTGCATCGGCACATCACCGCGCGCCCGCGCAATCTCGAGCATCTGCTGGTAGACCTGCACCGCCGCTTCAATCTGAAAGGTGTAGGTCAGCGCATTGCCGTAACCCTCGAGCGCGCGCCGCGTGAGACTGAGACTGTCGACCGTTTTCGTCAGTTCTGCCGCTTTACTAAAATATTGAATGGCTTCGGGCATCGAATACGCGCGGGCGGCGCGTTCGCCCGCGCCGATCAAGTACGGCAGCGCGCGCGCGTCCTCTTGTGCTTCCAGAAAATGGCGCGCGATGTCGTTGACGCGTTCGGGGTCAACCCGCTCCAAACATTCCGCCACGCGCTTGTGCAGTTCGCGCCGCTTGCTCATCAGGATGGATGAATAGGCGGTCTCTTGCGTCAGCGCGTGCTTGAAAAGATAAGAACGCATTGGGATGCGACTCTTTTCGCGAATCAATTCGCGCCGCTGCAAGGTGCTCAGCGCGGGATCGAGCGTATCCGGCGCTTCGTACACATCCGACAAGACGTCGAATTGAAACTCGCGCCCGACGACGGCGGCTGTCTGCGCGGTGTGCTTGGATTCTTCGTCGAGGCGATCGAGCCGCGCGGTTATGACGCCGACGAGTGTATCAGGCACAGCAATATTTTCGATTGCACGCGTGGCGCGCCAATGAGAATTTTCGCGCACGACCAATCTCATATCGAGCAGCGAGCGAATCACCTCTTCGACAAAGAAGGGATTGCCTTCGGCTTTCTTCAAAATCAGCGCGCGCACCTGCTCTGGCAAATCTTCGATCTCCAACAAATTAGAGACCAGCGTGCGCGCGTTTTTTTCGTCGAGCGGCTGCAATTCAATCGACGTGTAGCGATGCGCGTACTCGCGCCCGCCGATCTCGTGAATGCGCCACGACGCGTCCTGACGCTGTGGGCGGAAGAGCGCGATGATCATCAGCATCGCGCTCTCGGTCAATGACAGCAGGCGCTCCATCAAATCGAGCGAGGTCGGATCGACCCAATGCAAATCTTCAAACACGACTACGAGCGGCTGGACTGTCGCCAGACGTTCAAGGTATTCCGCCGTCGCGCGAAATATTTTTTCGCGCAAGTCCGGCGGCTGCAAATATTTGATGCGGTCGAGGTCGTCGCCAATTAATTCGACGCCGAGCAGTGTTGCGAGGAACGGCGCGAGTTCATCCACACGCCCCGGCAATATTTCACCAATCTTGTTTTTGATTTGAGCGTACTTGTCGAAATCGTTTTCTTCCGGCTGCAATCCAAAAATGTTGCCAAAGAGACTGACAAACGGCGCGAAAGGCGTATTCGTCTCGTACGACAGCGAGCGACCCTCGAACCATTGGAGTTTAGGAGTTGGAGGTTTGACATCGGAGAT
>JBBSHK010000202.1:0-6036 GCA_038253185.1 Anaerolineae bacterium
TGAACGGAGTGAAGAATCTCAGGTCTGCCCAAGCATTGACCCTGTATTTCACTCAGGGTGACAATTATGGCGCGTAACTTGAGTTACGCCTTACGTTTTACGGATTAGTATCACTCGTACGCTGGCAGACTCTTGTCGTGATGCGTGAGAATCTCCGCGCCGTCAGAAGTCACGAGCAGCGCATCTTCGAGCCGCACTCCTGTTTCACCCGGAAAATAAATCCCCGGCTCAAGCATAATCACCATGCCCGCTTGCAGCACCTCGGTGCTGTACGGCACAATGCGCGGCGCTTCGTGTCCCGTGACGCCGACGCCGTGACCGCTGTGGTGCGGATAAACCGGATAACCCGCCTCGCGAATCAAGTCGCGCAGCTTCTGGTCAATCTCTCGCGCGACTACACCGGGGCGAATCATATTCATGCCGACCTGCAGCGCAATTTCGGCGGTGCGATGCATCTCGATTTGTTTCGAGGTTAACTCATTCGCATAGTACGTCGCGCAGCTATCGCTCCAGTAACCGTGCAGCAGCGTGGACAAGTCAACGATCACCGAATCATTCGGCTCGATTTTCAAATCACCGGGCGAGCCGCCGATATTCGCTGGTCGATGTCCGACGATACAATCATTGCCCATTGGCACGCGTTGTCCCGCGGCTTGCTCGATGGCGGAATGGATTGCCGTCCACACATCGATTTCGCGCGCGCCGATGTGTACCGCGCGCCGCGCCGCCGCGTGCCCGATATCGGTGAGCGCAAAATTATCGCGCAGCTTTTGTAATTCCTCCGCGGTCTTGACCATCCGCAGCGGCTCGCACCAACCATCAATCGCAACGCGTTCGACGGTATGAGGCACATCGACAGTCAGAACATTCCATAGATTCACGGGTAGAGACTGCACTTCAATTCCCAGTTTGCCGGATTTAATCTGGCTCTGCGCCACCGTGTGGAGTAGCAGGCTACTCAAGTGCTCTGTGCTCGCGAGCGACTGCTCGATGGTGTAGCCGAGATAACTCACGACTTGGCAATTGGGTTCATCGCCAAATGCGCCCGCTGCAGGCACGTATGAATCGAGCACCATCAAAGTCCAATGACCGCCGTCGTACCATACGAGCGCCGGTCCGCCCTCAAACACGCTCGGACCGAGTTGAATCGGCGGAGCAAAACCAGTCAGCCACCTGACGGTGGCTGGACTGGAAAAGAGTCCTCGTTCGATCCCTTTCGATTTCAAAAATTCTTCCGCGCGTTCGCGTTGTTCTTGGTGCATAGTTTTATTTTTTTACCACAAAGTCATGGAGAAAATCCAACCCGCTCATTTTTGTAGACAAGTTTCTCTGCGCGGTCTGTGGTGAGAATTATTTCAGACTAATAAAAGTCCCGGTGTCTCTACCAGTCGTTTGATTTCTTGCAAAAAACGCGCGGCAGGCGCGCCATCCACGACGCGATGGTCGAAGGAGAGACTCAGCGCGACCATATGCCGCAGCGCGAGTTGTCCGTGATACGCCGCAGGTTTTTGCGCGATGCGACCAATGCCGAGAATCGCGGTCTCGGGCTGATTCACAATCGGCGTGAACGCATCGATCTCGTACTCTCCGAGATTCGTGATCGTGAACGTACTGCCGCGCAAATCGTCCGGCGAAATTTTTCCACTACGCGTCTTTTCGCTCAACTCGCGCAGGGCGCGCGAAATTTCGCCCAGTCCTTTTCGTTGCGCGTCGCGAATCACCGGGACCAACAGGCCGCGCTGGGTCTCCACCGCGATGCCTATGTGAACCGCGCGATGTTGATGAATGCCATCCTCGCGCAACGTGGCATTCATATACGGAAACTTTTGCAATGCCTTCGCGACGAGCATCACGATAAACTCGGTGTAACTGAACTTGGTATCTGTCGCGCGTTCGTTGATGTCCGCGCGCAGTTCCACCAGTCGCGTCGCGTCCGCTTCGGTCGTGAGTGTGACGCGCGCCACTTCGCGCGAGCTCGCCGCCATTCGCTCAAAGATTACTTTGCGAACGCCCGTGATGGGGATAATTTCTTCTCCCTCTAAGGAAGAGGGAGAAGGTTGGGATGAGGGTTGAGCCACAATCGGCTGAACTGGTTTAACGCGTTCGCGCTGTTGCAAAAATTTTTGCACGTCCGCTTCGACGACGCGACCGCTCGGATTCGACGCGCGCACTTGCGACAAATCAATGCCGCTCTCTTTCGCCAAACGTTTTGCGCGTGGCGAAATAAATTGTTTGCTGCGCGTGCCCCACGCCGAGCGCGGACTTTCGATCTCTGCCGTTTTCTCTCCCGGCTCAAACGCGCGTTCCGTCACACGATCGCCAATGGCTTCACCTGCGTGCGGCGCGCCCCCTGTCTCAATTTCCCCTTGAGTGGGAGAGGGAGGCTGCAATGATTCATCGGGCGTCGTCGTGATAAAGGCGATTACTTCGCCGGTCGGCACGGTTTCATTTTCGCGATGCTTTACATTCCGCAAATAGCCGGTCGCCATCGCCTCGACCTGCATATTTGCTTTGTCGGTCAGCACTTCGAACAGCGGCTCGCCTTTTTCGACCCGCTCACCTTCTTTTTTGTACCACCTAAGAATGGTACCCTCGTTCATCGTGTCGCCGAGTTGAGGGAGAATTATTTCTGTAATCATTGATCTAGTTGAAAGTTTAAGGTTTCAGGTCTGAATTGATTTGACTTTAAACTTGCCACCTTATTCCAGCACTTTGCGAATCGCGTTCACCACATCTTTCGTCTGTGGAATCGCGGCTTCTTCCAAGACGGGACTCGCGGGCACCGGCACATCCGCAGAGGCGACGCGCACCATCGGCGCATCGAGGTAATCGAACGCGTGCTCATTAATCTGCGCGACCAATTCCGCGCCAAAGCCGGTCGTCTTGTAACCTTCGTAAAGGACTACCACGCGCCCGGTCTTTTTCACCGAATTCACAATCGCGTCGAGGTCGAGCGGCTTGAGCGTTCGCAAATCAACCACTTCGACGTCAATGCCTTCTTTCGCCAATTCTTCCGCGGCTTCGAGCGCGCGCAGCACCATACGCGAATAGGTAATCACGCTGACGTGCGCGCCCGCGCGTTTCACATCCGCGACACCGAGCGGAATAATATATTCCTCCTCGGGCACCGGACCATTCGTGCCGTACAACATCTTGTGCTCGATGAACATCACCAGATTGTCATCGCGAATCGCCGCTTTCAATAATCCTTTCGCGTCGTAAGGTGTCGAAGGCATCACCACGTACACGCCGGGGAAATGCGTCCAGATCGCTTCAAGATTTTGCGAATGCTGCGCCGCGATGCCGCGCCCGCTTCCACCTTCCGTGCGAATCACGAGCGGCACCGTGCTGCGCCCGCCGAACATATAGCGATTCTTCGCGCCCTGATTGGCAATCTGGTCGGCGGCAAGCAGCGTGAAATCGATGTACATAATTTCGTTCACCGGACGCAGTCCCGCCATCGCCGCGCCGATGCCGACGCCTGCAATCGCGGCTTCACTAATCGGCGTTTCGCGCACGCGCTCGCGTCCGTATTTATCCAACAAGCCGCGCGTCACACCATACGCGCCGCCGTATACCCCAATGTCTTCGCCCATCAAAAATATTTTCGCATCGCGATCCATTTCCTCGCGCAGCGCTTCGTTCAACGCCTGCCAGTACGGAATCTGGCGAATAGATTTATCGGTGCGAATTTTTTCGCGCAAGCGGCGGTCGTTCTCGACATCCGCCGCGGTGGTCTTCGATGGCGCGTGCAGCCCGGCGTACAATTCTTTGGGATCGGGGTCAGGACTTTCTTCCAGCGCGAATTTGACCGAGCGTTCAATTCCCGCGCGCGCTTGCGCTTCGACCGCGTCGAGTTCTTCCGTCGTCGCCACTTCCATTTCCAACAGCTTACGTTTCAAGACTTCAATCGGATCGCGCTGCTTCCATTCTTTTTCTTCCTCGCGCGTGCGATAGGCGCGCGGGTCGCTGCGTGAATGTCCATACCAACGATACGTTTTCGCCTCGACCAGCGTGGGACCTTCACCGCGCCGCGCGCGTTCCACCGCGTTCGCCACAGCATCGCGCACCGCCACCACATCCATTCCATCCACCACCACGCCGGGAATTCCGTACGCCGCCGCGCGTGCTGCCGCATCGGGAATCTTGCTCACATTTTTCCACGGCACGCTCATCGCGTACATATTGTTCTCGCAGACGTACACGACCGGCAGATTCCAGATCGCCGCCATATTCAGCGATTCGTGAAAGATGCCATTGTTGACCGCGCCTTCTCCAAAGAAACAGAGCACCGCGCGCATATCTTTTTCATTCTGAGCGGAGCGGAGCGCAGTCGAGGAATGCATCATCTTTTGCGCGAGCGCCGCGCCCGTCGCCACCGGAATATTGCCGCCGACGATGCCGGTCGCGCCGAGATTGCCGCGCGCCGTATCCGCGATGTGCATCGAGCCGCCGCGACCGTGACAATAGCCGGTCTCTTTGCCTGCGAGTTCCGCCATCATCGCGTTCAGATGCGCCTGCCGCGAATCGGGCGTGTGTGACTGGTGCGCGCCGTGCGCGAGACAATGCCCGTGCCCGCGATGTGTGCTCGTGATCAAATCATCATCGCGCAGCGCGGCAATCGCGCCGACCGCAACCGCTTCCTGTCCCGCGTAAAGATGAACCGTGCCCTTGATGAGATTGCGCGCGAGCAAATCGAAAATCGTATCTTCAAAGATGCGAATCTCGTGCATCTCGCGCAGATATTCAAGCAGTTCTGCTTTGCGCGCGGTTGGTTTTTCTTGGACTAATGTTGATTGCACAGCTTGTATCTCCCGACCCATACCAACTTTCAAGATTCGCTAATTTTTTCGAGAACCCATTCGCGAACCAAAGTTTCATTCTCGACGCCTCTGGCTTGCGCGAGGCGCTGGATTGCCTCAGCTTCCCCGGGCTTGAGCCGGATTGGAATGACCGTTTCATTCTTGCCTTCGAAAACCGATTCACTTACTTCTTCCAATTCATCATCAAAATCGGTCAGGTCGTGCGTGTCCCAAAACCGAGCAAGTTCTTCAATCGAATCGGTTTGCGGTGTTTTCTGATTGTTCATTTGTTCCTCCACTGATTGAACCGACGCTGCTGTTTTTGAGTGATTATGCGCGCGGTCACGGGGAATCTTTTCCCTTCAGGGACTTGTATGACCACGCAAAAGAGATAGCGCCCTGCCGCTGTTTGTCCGAGTACATAGTAGACGGGATTCTTGCCCGACGATCTGGTACGCTGCACCAATGCACGTCCAAAGCATACGTCTTCGACCTCGTCAGGATGGACACCATGTTGGGCAATATGTTCAATCCGATCATTCGTCCAGACGAGTTCGTAAATTTTCATACACGCGCCAAGTGGTTGTCACAAATGCCTTTGAGATTGCGCGCGAGCAGATCGAAAATCGTATCTTCAAAGATGCGAATCTCATGCATCTCGCGCAGATATTCGAGTAGTTCTTCTTTGCTCGCGGTCGGTTTCTCTTGGACTAATGTTGGTTGCACAATGCTCTCTTGTCATTCAGTGCGTGGGCTACGGCCTTTTTTTCGTGGTGGAGTAGATGCTTTAAGTTCGTTCGCAGCATCTTCCAAAACATAGAATTGAATCAAGTTTTCAACAATATCAATTACTTGAATTACCTGATCCATAGTAGGCATATATCCACGATGGGCCGCGGAATGTCCTGCCTCATGAGCAGCCTCCAGTATGTCCCTGTTCTTCGTACTCAGATATCTACTCTGAACGAGAGCATCAAGCTTTTGTGTAAAGCTCCCGATATCTCCGACTTCCTCATTTATGAACATGTCGATAAGTGTTCTTGCACCCATCAGTACCAACCTACGGCTGTCAGCGTGAAGAGCAGCATAGATTTCTTTCAGGAGGTCCTTGAATTCATACGGCAGTTTGTCTTGCCACCGCGGCTGCTGTCGAGAAATTTGTGGAGGGTAATACTCGACCAAATCATCATCGATCTCGGAATGGGAATAAACTTCACGTAGCGTAACAGATTCA
>JBBSHK010000203.1:0-6018 GCA_038253185.1 Anaerolineae bacterium
GACGGTGCGTTCCCCTACAAAGAGTTTTTGGGCAATCAGCGCATTGGATGCGCCCTGTGCCAGCAAGCGCAGGACTTCCGACTGCCGACTCGTCAGACCCGGCGCAGCTATGTGACTTTGCCCTCGCTCGAGGGGCGGCAATGGTGGTGAATGAATAGGGAGACGTATGAGCGAATCGTCTGCCGCCGCGGCGCGAATGGAGCGGATCAATTCCGCGCCTGAAATATCCTTCAGCAAATATCCACTGGCGCCCGCGTCGATCGCCGCGGTGACGTATTGATCGGCAAAGGCGCTCAGAATCAAGACTCGGGTGCAGGGTCGAGTGCGCTTGAGCGCGCGGGTGAGGACGATGCCATCAAACCCAGGCATTTTGATATCCGTTAAAACAATATCGGGATTGGCGCTGATTACAGCCGATAGCGCTTGATCACCCCGATTTGATTCGCCCACGATTTCAAGCCCCGGCTCCGACTCGAAAAGTCTCCTCATCCCATTTCGCACGACTTCGTGATCGTCAACAATAAAAATGCGAATGTTTTGCATAGTCCTCCTTCTTATGCTAGGGCTAGCTGAATGGTAACAACCACGCGAGTGCCTCTGCGTGGATCACTATTGATATGCAACTTGCCGCCCAACATTTCGACGCGCTCACACATTTCCAATAAACCCTGGTGGGCGTGTCGCGCGCGATCCACTCCGAGTTGCGCGCGAGGTTGCTTTTGCAACGTCGCGCCGAGTTCAAAGCCTCTGCCATTGTCGCGCACCGTTAGAACGATATAGTCCTCGCGGAGTTGAAGTCCTACCACTACTCTAGTCGCGCGAGAGTGCTTGGCGACATTATTCAAGGCTTCCTGAGCAATGCGGCACAACCCTGTTTGTACCTCCACACCAAGTTGACGCGGTTCTCCCTGGACCTGAAGCACAGCCTCAACGCCGGTGCGCTCGCGGAATTCTTCGACTTGCCGAGTCAGGCTTTGGACCAGTCCCTCACTCTCGAATTCCGATGGATGCAAGTTCGTCATGGTCGCTCGCACTTCACGAATACTTTTTTGCAGGGTCGACTCTATCTCGGTCAGGGCATTATTCGCTTTTTCTAATTCACGTGTCTGCAACAAGCGTCGGAGGACTTCGACATCAAAGAGAGCGCCGGTCAACCATTGGGCAACCGTATCGTGCAAATCGGCAGCGAGGAGCTTGCGCTCAGCCTCCTGGGCACGCCTTGTTTGCCCAAAGAGTTGAATCAGTTCGGATTGCTGCAGCGCGAGTAGATTGTCCAGCAAGCGAAACGATCCCCACGCGATTGCGGCAAGCGTCAAGAATCCGACGAAGCGAAAAACAATATTTATTCCATACACATCGAAAGGCGGAGCTGGCAGCGCCCAGCCCGGAACATAGCCCGCGCCGATCAGAACCAGCAATGCGTAGAGCGCGCTATCGAGCAACCCAACCGCCACCGCCGCTTTCGGTCCGACGAGCCACGCCGATACAACGATCGGACCCATAAAGAAAAACACAACTTCGCTATTCGGACCGCCGAGGAGAAAAGCACCGGCAGTGATAAACACCGAATCAGCCAGTGGGAAAGCCAAAGCACACAGGCGGGGATGGTAGTTGCAGGTCACCACCCAGAAGGCGGGCACACTGGTGGCGAGAAAAAGCGCGGCGAGCCAGAGGATGGGCTGGTAGGAAGGCTTCGGATCGTGCAGCGCGAGTCCGAAGATGAGAAGAAAGGTGGGCACAAATGCGACGATCCGCAAGATGGCATAAAAGCGCAGGCGGGTGGACCGCATCGCCCGTCCATCGGCAAAGTCGGACGGTTGCAAACCGGAATAAACCAGCTTGGGTGCCAGGACTTGTCTGGCGGGATGAGGAACGGACGCGGCGCCCTCAGGAACAATCATCTCACGTCCTCCTTCTCTTTCACCTATGGAGCTGCAATGTGAACGCGATGATGGTCGGGTTGGGCTAGATAAATAATTGTTGGATAAAAACAGAATCCGGCGAATCGTACAGAACGCCGGACTAACTGGATGTCAGGCAGACACTAGCAGGCGGTCTTTGCTTCCTTGCAAATTGCCCCCTTCCATCATCTCGTACAAAGCGCTGCTAAGCTTCGCGCAAAATTGAAATCCTGTAAATAGGCGCGATTTCCTAGTGACTCCATTATAAATGGACAAAACAAGGTTGGAGGCTGTACTAAAAAGTCCTTCGAGTAGAGTCGAATGGCAAGTGTGCAGGGTTTCTAGAGGATGCGCGTGGCAAAAATGCCGGTTTGCTGCTTGAGCGCGAACGCTTGCCTTCGACTTTTCCAGAGATGCTCTAGCCCAAGTTTAGGACGCCCCTTTAAGAAACCAAGTTAACCTCTGCCCGCCGTGAGCAGCTTGGTGGTGAAGAAATCATTGCGCGTACCCCACGTTCGCCCCGCCGCGCAAATATTCCCTGCGCCATCAGTGGCGACGCGCAGGAACTGCGCGGGATAATCCGTGAGGCGCGCCTCCATATGAGATTGCCTTGCGGATCGTATTTTAAAAGAATCGGATCATCGGACATCGCGGCAGCGAAACTCTGCCCCGCGACAATCGGATTGCCGGAGGAATCGACCGCTTCCCGTGCTGAATCGGGTTTTTGAGATGAGTTGCAAAGTCGGACAGCCATCAACTTTGAATTTTCGGCTGCTGTCGAGCGCAAATTCCAAGTCGGTCAGCAGCGAAAAGAAAAAGGACGAACTCGCGTTCGCCCTCTCAACATTTCAGAGTCTAACGCAATGTGCAACTTATTCGCGTTTTCAACTGTCATTTCGAGGAGCGCAGTCTGCGACGAGAAATCTCAGCGTGAGGCGCATCGAGATTTCTCACTTTGTTCGAAATGACAAAAAGAGTTGCACATTGGGTAGTCTATTGTTCTCGGCTTTTACAATCCAGCCTCACGGAGCGTCAAGCGCCGCGCGCTCATTCAATAAAGCCGTGCCGTCGCAAAAAATTTTCCAGTCCGCGCGCGCTCGCCTCTGTGATCATCGTCCCTCGATCCACATCGCGCGGTGATTGCCCGGGCGACAGCGGCTCCGGCGGAATCATCGGCTCGATACTATTCTCCTCGGCAACCACCAGTGTCGGAAAGCTCAAAAAGCCTGTCCACTGCCGCACGCGTTCTTTCGCCGCGGCGTCATAATCGGCATCAATCAAATGATGCGGCACGCGATGCTTGGATAAAAATTCGCGCGTGCGCTCCACATCAGGACAAAAACTGCTGCGCACATAAACCACCAACCGTTTCACAGCAACAACCCTCCTTCCGCCAGTGCCACCACATCGGCGCGCGAAACGCGTTCGCCTGTGAGGAGACGCGGCAGAATCAGATCGACTACATTCGTCTCGCGCGATTTCACGCAGCCCGGTGCGCCGATGATCGGCACGTCGCCACAATACGCGAGCAGCAGTAAATTCCCCGGTTCAACCGGCGCGCCGTACACTTCGATCTTGCCGCCCGCCAATTTTATGCCGCGCGGCGTGATGTCGTCCGCGTCCATAATCGAAGTCTCGCCCGCGAGAATTACACAGTCCGCGCGGTTCTCCATCGCCCGCGCGAGCGCCGCCGCGATCGCGCCCGAGTCTTCTTCGACGTACTCGCGCGAACTTATCGCGCTCCCAAGCTCCTCGACGCGCGCTTGCAGCGCAGGCGTAAAACTTTTCTCCACGCGCGCCTGTGCCTCGCGGCTGCCCGTGAGAATCACCGCCACGCGCGCGGTGGATAACGCGCGCACCGAAACGACCGCGCCATTTTCCCGCGCAATCAATTCAACTTGTTGCAGCACACTTTCGGGCAGCGCGAGTCCAATCGTTTTGATCGTCGCAATCATTTTCTTCGATTCGACGACCGAATGCGCGGGAACTGTCGCGACGGTCACGCCCTCAAACATATTCGTCTGCTTGAGCGCGTTCGACTTGACGTGCACCAAGCCACCTGTCGACGCGAGCAGATTCACGCGTCCGCCGCTCGGCGCAGTGATGCTCACATTCTCACCCGCGACGGCGCGCGCAATTCGTATCACCGCGTCGTTCTCGCGTACGTCGTCAGCTTCAAGCAAACCCACATAGACCTGCTGCTTACCGAGCGCGCGCAATTTTTCAACATCGTCGGCAGTGAGCCGATGTCCTTTGGGCAGTGCCTTGTGTCCTTGCGCATCGGCGATGTTGTGAATCAAAATCGCGCCGATGGTATCTTCGATTGAAATGGTTGCGAGTTTCATTTTTCGTCACGTAGGGGCGAACGGCGGTCACCTCGACAATTCATCCTTTTATCACCGCGAGCGGTTCGAGCCGCGCAACTTTTTTGCCGATGCCGGCGCGCTCGACGATATCCACCACGCGCGAAACATCTTTGTACGCTTCGGGCGCTTCTTCGGCAAGTCCGCTCATCGAACCGGCGCGCACGGCGATGCCTTGCTCCTGCAAACGCTCGCGCAATTGTTCGCCGCGCACCGACTTGCGCGCGGCGGAGCGGCTCATCACGCGTCCCGCGCCGTGACAGGTCGAGCCGAAAGTTTGCTCCATCGAACCCGTCGTGCCGACGAGAATAAATGACATCGTGCCCATCGAGCCGGGAATCAAAACCGGCTGTCCAATCTCGCGCAAATCTTCGGGCAGCACCGAGGAGCCGGGACCAAAGGCGCGCGTCGTGCCTTTGCGATGCACCAACACTTTTTTCTTCTTCTTGCCAACGAGATGCTCTTCCACTTTCGCCATATTGTGCGCGATGTCATACACCTGATGCAAATCAAAATCGCGCACGCGCCCCGCCAGCGTTTCTTCAAACGAACGGCGAATCTGAAACGCGAGCGCCTGTCGATTGGCGAAAGCAAAATTTGCCGCCGCCGCCATCGCCCGCGCGTAATCTTGACCTTCCGGCGACGAATAGGGCGCGGCGACGAGTTCGCGATCCGGCACTTCAAGCTTGTCCTCGCGCACGGTGCGTTGAAAACGGTCCACGTAATCCTGACAGACTTGATGACCCAAGCCGCGCGAGCCGCAATGAATTTGCACGACGACCTGTCCGGGAAAAAGCCCGAGCGCGTCCGCGGCTGGTTCGTCGTACACTTGCGCCACGCGATCCACTTCGATAAAGTGATTGCCCGCGCCGAGCGTGCCGAGTTGGTTGCGCCCGCGCTCTTTCGCTCGGGCGGAGACACGCGAGGCGTCCGCGCTATCGAGCGCGCCATATTCTTCCGTGTGCCGCAAATCTTCCGAGCGCGCGTAACCGCGCGTGAGCGCCCACTTGCCGCCGTTGTTCAAAACTTGATCGAACTCGTCGCCCTTCAGTTTAACATTGCCGCTCACGCCCACGCCGCTCGGACAATTCTTATACAGCGCGGTCGCGAGATTTTTGATATGCGGTTGAATCTCCTCCGCGCTGATGTGCGCAGCAAGCACGCGCACGCCACAATTCGACACGACAAAACTGTTTGCAATAAAATTATGGTCGGAATGCACGACGGTGAAATCATAAACGAAATCATCGAATTCGACTGACTCGATCCGCGCGATTTTCTCCCATACCATCCCGCTCTCGCCCAGACCTGTGGTCACGTCGCGCGCGTAATCATCATATGCGATAAAGCTCGCGTTGACGCGCGGCGCGGTATCGCGACCCTCATATAATGATCTTTCAATGAACCTTTTGTTCACGCGATCAGATATAAGTGTTGTAAAGATTGCTGAAGGACTGACACCGGCTGCGCGCATGGTAACCGCCTGCTCGCTCGCAGTCATCCTCTCCTCAGTAATTCTTTGTTTGTGTTTAAGATATTGCACCGCGATGTTCGCAAATTGCTGGCGCGACCGGTTGTACTCATATCCGATCTTGCTCCACAGCGCGGTCAAGCTCTGGGGCTTGGAAGAGAAAACCAAACGCAAGCGATACGACGTTTGCTGCTTCGCGTTAACATACTCCTCTCGTTGGCTGATTGTCTTGGTCTCGACGTCAAATTCACTCAGCATGTCCGCGACGCTTTGCAAGAAATCA
>JBBSHK010000204.1:0-6013 GCA_038253185.1 Anaerolineae bacterium
AGGCGCGAAGGTCGCGGTGCTCGACCTTGAGGAGAATGAGGCGCTGCAGACGGTAAAGCAAATTCAAAGCGCCGACGGTGAGGGATTATCAATCGGCGCGGACGTGTCGAGTCCGGAGCAGATGCAGCGCGCCGTCCGACAAATCGTTGACCGGTGGGGACGCCTCGACATTGTGTTTGCGAACGCGGGCATCAATGGAGTGTGGGCGCCAATTGAAAAATTGGAACCGGAAGATTGGGATCGGACGCTCGCGATTAATCTAAAGGGAACTTTTTTGACAGTCAAGTACGCGGTGCCCTATTTGAAAAAACGGGGCGGCGCGGTGATCGTCACCGCCTCGGTCAATGGCACGCGCGTTTTCAGCAACACCGGCGCGACCGCGTACTCTTGCTCCAAAGCAGCGCAGGTCGCGTTTACGAAAATGATCGCGCTGGAGCTGGCGCGCGACAAGGTGCGGGTCAACGTGATTTGTCCCGGCTGGATTCAGACCAAGATTGAAGAGAACACCGAAAAGCGCGATGTGGAACAAGTGCGGATTCCGGTGGAATATCCGGAAGGCTCGGAGCCGCTCACGCGCGATCGACCCGGCTCGCCCCAGCAGGTCGCGCGGCTCGTGCTCTTTCTCGCGTCGGACGCCTCCGATCATATTACGGGAACGGAGATCTGGATTGATGGAGCCGAATCATTATTGCGAGGATAATGCTTCCTTCTTCAGAAGAATGTACGTAAAAAGGGCGACCGGTTGGTCGCCCTTTAATTTATGGCACGGGTGAATGCGAGTCTGGAGTTTGAGCCGTTTCAAATCTGAAAGCATCACCGCGTGCGCGGAAAATAAAAATAGTGCTAGGCGCGCTGTCCTTGATACAAGCGCTCTTTGATCGAAAGCATTTCGCGGCGGCGCTGGTCGTCCTGCTCGATCTCTTGCGCGATTTTTTCAACCGAGTACATCACGGTGGTGTGATCGCGTCCGCCGAGTTCTTCGCCGATCTGCGGCAGTGACGCGCCGGTCTCTTCGCGCAACAGGTACATTGCCATCTGGCGCGGTGTCACGATTTCTTTATTGCGCCCGCGCCCGCGTAAATCATCCAGCTCGATGCGATAATATTCCGCGACGGCGGCGAGCACCTCATTCGTGCTCAACGGCTGATGTTGGAGAATATCTTGCAGCACTGTGGTGGCAAGCTCGACGGTGAGCGGCGATTTCATCAACTGCGCGTAGGCGACCACCCGCGTCAGCGCGCCGGAAAGTTCGCGAATGTTCGATTGGATCTTGCGCGCGAGAAAATCGATTACGTCATTCGGCACCGCCATCGGCTGCGATTCGGATTTGAAACGCAGGATCGCTGCGCGGGTCTCAAAATCGGGCGGTTGAATGTCGGCAATCAAGCCGCCTTCAAAGCGCGAGCGCAAGCGTTCTTCGAGTGTGGGAATCGCGCGCGGGTGCCGGTCGCTCGAGATCACGATCTGCTTGTTCGCCGAGTGGAGCGAATTGAACGTATGGAAAAATTCCTCTTGCGTCGTCTCTTTGCCGGCGATGAATTGGATGTCGTCAATCAGCAGTACATCCACTTCGCGATACGCCCGCCGGAATTCCTCCGCCGTTTGCGTGCGGATCGAGTTGATCAATTCGTTGGTAAACGTTTCGGACGAGACATAAACCACTTGCTTGCCGCGCGTTTGTGGCAGCCAGCCCAGCGCGTGCAGCAAGTGTGTCTTGCCGAGTCCGGTGCCGCCGTACAAAAAGAGTGGGTTGTACGCTTCGGCGGGGCGTTCGCCCACCGCGATGCAGGCGGCATGCGCGAGACGATTCGAATTGCCGACGATGTACGTCTCGAACGTGAACTTGGGATTCAGTGTCGCGCCATTCGTGCGATAAGGCGTGTACTCGCCGTTGCCATTGGGGGACTTGGGTGCGTGGCGCGGTGATTCGCTATGCTCCGGAAAAGCCGCGCGCTCGGGTCGTGTTGGATTCAATGGAGAAAATTCTTGAGCTGTGTTCATATCACGCTCTTCTTCTAGTTTTTGGTTGCGATGTTCGGGCGTGGGGAGGACGAACCTGACTTCCGCTGACTGACCCAGGATGTGATTCAGAGTGCGTTGAATCATACCATACAAACGGTTTTCGAGCCACTGCTTGGCATACGCGTTGCGTACACCGACGACCAGCGTACCATCCTCGAATGCCATCGCGTAGGTCGGCTTGACCCACGTGTCGAAGGTCGCTTTCGTCATTTGCAATTGCAGTTCGCCGAGCGCGGCTTGCCAAATTTGGGTATAGCCGGCGGAAGCGGAGCGCGTTGATTTGATTGGGTTCATGAGATCGGTGACGGGATGAGTGGTTTGCGTCTAGTGGCTGATGGTAAACCGCAAACCAGAAAAAGTTTACGTCGCCATGCTGAGCATTTGCGACGCTGCGGTATCTTAGCAGAATTTTTTTTCGCGCGCAAGACCGTTACCTTAAAAACGGGGAACACGCGCGTTTTCTTTAAGGTTTGAAATTTTCACGCGCTCCCATTTTCACATTTCATAATCTGTGGATAAAAAATAAATCCAGAGTTAGGAACCAAGTACTACCACTAACTGTAGGTTGAGCGCGACGCGCCAGCCACAAGCGCGCGCCGCGAATTGTGGACAACTCGGCGATTTCTGTGGACAAGCGGTGACCTAATGTGGACAACCGCGGTGGACGCCCGAAGCAAGCGAGCAAAAATGCGCGCAAACCTAATTTTTCTGCCACGCGCGCGCTTTTCTCGCGCAATAATGGCTATGGTATAATTGCGCCCGTGTGCGTGACCCGCTGCTTTTGTCACACCGACGCGCAGGAATTTTTTTCACCGCGCCGTCATAAGCTCGGACCCGCGCTCAACTCACTCTCAGAAAAATAATTTTGCATTATGCTGAAACGAACTTCACCCCTCCTCCTGGTCGTCCTCTCGCTTGTCATCGCCGTCATTGCGCTCGCTTACTCGTACTATGATGTTAAAGAGATTGATGGTGTCGTACACGATGCGAACGGAAATCCGATTGCCGCTGCCGCGATTACGCTGGCGGGGCGCTCCACTATTTCAGATAAAGACGGTCGCTTTCATCTCGCCGTTTCGCGCGGCAAATATGATCTGATCGGTTTCGCCGACGGATTCGACTCGGCGCAGCAACCGCTCGCGGCGGAAGATTTTTTCAAAAAGAATTTCTCGGCTGACCTCACGCTCCCGCTCAATCAATTCAGAGGCAGCGTAAGCGCGACCGACACGCATCAGCCGCTCGCCGGCGCGACGGTGAGAATGGACAATGGCGCGACGGTGACAACCGACGCGCGGGGAGAGTTCGTCGTGCGCGGTATCAAGAGCGGCGCCAAGTTGACCGCCTCCGCGCCCGGTTACAACGGCGGCACTCTCGTCTTTCAAGCGAATGGCGCGCGTGATTTGCAACTGTCGCCCGCGTTGACGCGCGTCAGTGTCACCGACCAGTATACCAACGCGCCGTTGTCGAACGTGACCGTTTCGATCGGCGAGCAGTCGGCGCAAACGGACGCGCAGGGACAAGTGGTGTTCCGCGCCTTGTCGGCAGGTGGATCGTTGGGGGCGCAAGCGCCCGGCTATGAATCGGTGCAGCTGAGTTACAACGGCGAAGCGGGGCTCACCCTCGCGTTGCGTCCGAACACGCTCGACGGCACAGTGCTGGATGCGACCACCAAAAAGCCAATCGCGCAGGCATTGATTTTGTACAACGGCAAGATGATAGAGACGGATGCGCGCGGCGCGTATCATCTCGACGCCGCGCCCGCCGAGCTTACTTTGTCGGTGAAAACTCCGGGCTATCGGCTCACCTCCTTCAACCTCAAGCGCGCGTCGCATTTCGATTTGCCGCTGCAACCCTTCGCGGCAAAGGCGATTCATCTCTACTTTGGCATCTCGCATGAAGAAGTGATTACGTTGCTGGACCGTTTGCGCGGGACGGAGGTGACCGCGGTCGTGATGGATGTGAAAGAGGGTCCTGGCGAAATCGTGTGGGATAGTCAGGTGCCGCTGGCGAAAGAGATCGGCGCGTATCAAGAGTTCGGAATTTCGCCAAAGGATTTGATCGAACAATGTCGCGCGCGACAATTGTACTGTATCGCGCGCGAAGTGGTGTTCAAAGATTCGCGCCTCGCGACGGCGCATCCCGATCGCGCGCTGCATTATCCGGGCGGCGGACTGTTGAACGACAGCACCGCGATCTGGTTGAATCCCGCCAAGCGCGAGAATTGGGATTACGTGCTCGCGCTGGCGAAAGAATTGAGCGCGATGGGCTTTGACGAAATTCAATTTGACTATATCCGCTATCCCGGGATTCCGACACCCGCCGCCTCCGAGTTCGGCACGGCGGAATCGCGTGTCGAGACCATCAAAACTTTTCTCGCCACCGCGTCGCAAACGCTCAAGCCGCTGCCGGTCTTTTTCTCCGGCGATGTCTTTGGATTGACTACCGCGACCGACGATGAAAATGGCATCGGGCAGCGATTGGAAGCGGACGCGCCAAGCTTTGATTACGTTTCACCGATGATGTATCCGTCCACGTGGAAGGGCGCAGAGTCGTTGTTCCAGGTCGGACTCGGCGTTTCGTCCTGTCGCAATCCGCTGTCCTGTCCGTACGAAATTATTTTTGAGGGCACGCGTCACGCGCAGCAGCGCGTCAAGACGTTGATCCGACCGTGGCTGCAAGCGTACGAGGACGGCAACTTTGGCGTGCCGCAATACATCATGCAGAAAAAGGGCGCGGACGATTCCAAGAGCGCGGGCTGGCTCTTCTGGAACAATCAGGGGATTTATGACCTGGCGACATTCAGCCGCAAGCAGTAGCGCGGGGAAGCACGATGGGTGACTAGGTGATTGGGTGATTGTTTATGAAATTCAATGAAGAAAAATATCTAAATGAAATGTTCAACTAGCCATTCACGACAAACTCAAGGTTATCTGCTCTCAGCTAACAGCTTATTGATTTTTCGATTCGCCGCCGGAAAAGCATAGTCGACTAGCTCAGAGGGCTTGACCCACTTGTACGCAGTGGCTTGCGTTGGGCGCGGGCGACCGGAGATATATCCGCACGTAAAAGCGTGCAGCGTAATCGTAAAGTGAGAATAGCCGTGTTCGATCACGGCTAGTTTTTTTTCCACTCGTATTTCAATTCCCAATTCCTCGCGCACCTCGCGGTAAACGCATCGTGCGAGACTTTCGTTCTTTTCGCGTTTGCCGCCAGGAAATTCCCACAAGCCGCCGAGCAGTCCTGCGGGCGGGCGTCGTTGAATCAGTATGCGGTCGCGCCGCCAAATAATCCCGACGCCAATTTCGTAATGCGGTCGCGGTTCCTTCGCGCGTTTTAGCGGCAACTCGTTTTGAATTCCCAATGCGCGCGCGACACAGCCGCGCCGCACCGGACAAATTTCGCAGCGCGGATTGCGCGGGAGACAAATTGTCGCGCCGTGGTCCATCAACGCCTGATTAAAATCGCGCGCGCGACCGTGCGGAATTAGATCGTCCGCGAGCTTCCACAGTTCTGCGCGCGTCGCATTACTTTTGACCTCGCCGCGAATTCCGAAATAGCGCGCGAGCACGCGGATCACATTCGCGTCGAGGATCGGCGCGTCCGCGTTAAAGGCGATGCTGGCGAGCGCGCCCGCGGTGTATCGTCCGACTCCGGGCAGCTCCAACAATTCATCCACGCCGCGCGGAAATTTTCCGCCGTATTCATTGACGATAACTTGCGCGGCGCGATGCAAATTGCGCGCGCGGGCATAGTAACCCGCGCCCTCCCATGTTTTCAAAACATCGTCGAGGGATGCCGACGCGAGCGCGTGAACATTGGGAAAGCGCGCGAGCAAGCGTTCATAGTACGGGATCACGGTCACGACTTGCGTCTGCTGCAAAAGCGTTTCGGAAATCCAGATACGATAGGGATCTTGCGTGCGCCGCCACGGCAGATCGCGTTGGTGCGCTTGATACCACGCCAGCAGACGCGAGGTGAAGGAGCGATAACG
>JBBSHK010000205.1:0-5988 GCA_038253185.1 Anaerolineae bacterium
ACGGTAGATAACCTCGAGCAAGTCAATCATATCGGCGACCCGCCGACGGTCACACCCGGACAAAAAATTCAAGTGCCGATCAAGACCGCGCTCGCGACGCCGACGCTGACCGCCAGCGCGGGTAATCAGAACGCGACCACTTATACTATCAAAGTCGGTGATACTCTGGGCAAGATCGCGGCGAGTTTCAATGTGACCGTCGACGCTCTGGCACAGGCGAACGGATTGAAAAATATCGACAACATCGCGGTCGGTCAAGTGCTCACGATTCCCAAAGCCACTGGCGCGAGCACGGCGAGTCCCACGCCCGCGGGAATTGCCATTATCCCATCGGTCATTAAACAAGGCAACACGTTGGAAATAAAAATCACGACGACGAACACGGTCACCGTGACAGGAAAATTCGCCGGAAGTGATCTGCCATTTTTTTCTCAGAACGGCTCACTGTTCGCGCTCGCGGGGATTTCGCGCTGCGCCAAACTCGGAACCTATCCCCTCACGCTCACGACGCAATCGGCGGACGGCAAGACGACGCCGTTAACTTTCGACCTGCGCGTGAACGCGACCAATTACCCGGTGCAGGATATTACGCTGACGCCGCAGATGGCGTCGCTGCTCGATCCCGCGCTGGAACGCGCGGAAAATACGCGCATCGCCAATCTCGTTGCGCCGATCACGCCCGAGCAAATGTGGAGTGGTCTGTTTCATCTGCCGCTCGCGACGAAAAACTATATCATCACCGCAGTGTTTGGTCAGCGGCGCAGTTATAATGGAGGCGCGGTGGGCGCGTGCGGACACGAAGGGCAAGACTTTGCGATTGACGCGGGCACACCGGTCTTTGCGCCCGCCGACGGAATCATCGCGCTCGCCGAACCGCTCAAGGTGCGCGGCAATGTGGTGTTCATCAATCACGGGTTGGGAGTTTACAGCGGGTTCTATCATCTGTCCGAAATTGACGTCAAGTCAGGACAGCGTGTCAAGGCAGGCGATCTGGTCGCGCGCGTGGGTTCGACCGGTTTTTCGACCGGCAATCATTTGCACTGGAGCTTGTGGGTCGATGGTGTGTATGTCGATCCGATAGAGTGGACGACGCGCACGATCCCATAAATTCACGACCCAGATTTTAGCGTCAACAACGTCAAGCGTAGATGGTCAGAATACAAAGGCGCGAGGGTGCTTAGCCCTCGCGCCTTTGTAATTCACATTCACATCCGCGCAAGCCCGCGTTGGTCCGCGTCCAAGTACTTATTAACCGTTCTCGGACCACCAAGCATCGCGGTTCAATGGTGCTGCGGCAGATGAGCTGACGATGAATTTCCGCCACGCTGAATAGTTGCTACACCCGACCGGGTTGCAAGCGTGGACGTGCCAGAAATAAGTCTTGCCGGGCGTAAGAGATTTAGTGGTGTAATTGGACGTGGTCAGCGAGCTGTTAATCTCGACAATCGCGCCGGAGGTTGAACCCACGTGGACGACCACTTGATAGCGGCGCGCGCACGCGGCATCATTCCAATCGAGCGGCACGTTGCGGACGTTCACCGTTGCGCCAGCCGCCGGTGAGAGCAGCACCGGTACGTTCGGTCGTACGCTGCAAGGTGTCGCGGTCGCGCGGGGTGTAAGCGTGGGCGTCGAGGTCAAGGTTGCGGTTGGACTGGGTCCGAAGGTGGGAGTGATTGTAGGTGTCGGCGTGGCGATTGTTCCATTCAGCGCGTACGCGGTGAGATGACTGGACTGATCGGTGATGTAGAGCACGCCGTTCACGACGATAGGACTTTGCCAGTGGATGCTGGAGATTTGTGAATCACTCCACAGTTGTGCGCCGGTCAGCGGATTGAGCGCGCGAATGATATTGCTGCTGGCGTAATAAAGCACGCCATTGGCGATGATGGGCGAAGTGCCGCCATTGGCAGTTTGCCAAATGGGACTCAAACTTGGATTGCCGCTGCCGTCGACGACGAGTTTCAACCCTGAGATACCGCTGTCGTTTGCGATGAACACCCACGTGTTGCTGTTCGCGTCCACCCACACGGCTGGCTGTGTCAAGACGTTGCCGGCTTGTGGCACATCTATGATCGCCCCCACTTCGCCCCCAGTGTGTCCGATCCCACTCTGCCCACTCATGTTATCGAGATTCAGCAAGCGCAGCTTGGCGTGTTGACCTGACAAAGCCTTGCCGCTCTGCACCGCGAGATGTTGAATATTACTCGTCGCGGGAACAGGCAGGATCGCGGGCGCAGTGCTGCCAATATCCGCGTCTTGGCTTTGCAAAGTCGCGTAATTTGCAGGGGTAAAAGTATCGAGCGGATCGCCGTTCGAGCCGCTGCCGTCGGGATTCAATGCGAAAACGGTATCGCCCCAATAATGGCTCGCGGGCGCGAAGGTGCCGTTGCCGGTGGACATATATATTTTGTTAGTTGCCGCGCTGTAAATCACCGCGGCGCGCGACCAGATGGCGGACTGGACGTCGGGACAATCGGGCGTGCCGGGCGTTTGCACAAAATGGACTGCCTGATTGCTGCACATCGCGTTGAAAACTTTTTGCGCGCCGGTGGCGAGATTGATCGCGGTGATGTGACCTTGATAGTCGCCGGCGTCGCCCGGATAACCACCATTCGCCATATAGAGATAAGTCACACCATTGGAGGTTGCGAAGTCGAGCGCGGGCGATCCTTTTTCATTAAAACTCTTGCGTGTCGTGAGCTCGGGCCAGCCACCGGTCGTGATCTCGGTGCCGTCGCCCACTTGGTATTTGTGAACTCTGCCCTCCAACTCGGAAGTGATCGTATTCACATCGAACCCATAGCTGTAAACATACTGCCGGCTCGGATCAAGGGCGGGTGAGGAGGTAGTGTAGCAAACACTCGTGCCGTTATTTATCTTGCAGGTGCCGGGACCATTTTGATGAGACCAGACCTGCGCGCCGGTCGCGGCGTCGAGCGCGATAATATGTCCGGCTTTGGTGGTGATGAAAACGAGGTCCTTGATACCGCTCGCGGTGGTGACGCCGCTCAAGTACACCGGCGCGCCGTCGGCGGTGCCGAGCAAGGTGACCTGATAGACTTTGGCGAGCGTGTTCACGTTAGCGGCGGTAATCGTCGTTTCAGAAGTATTGTTGCCGCTGTGCTGTGGATTGAAATTAAATTGGAGCCAATCATAGGTCGCAGTGGTGGCTGCAGAGACAGCGGGCGCACCGGACGGGATGGTGATGAGAAGCAATGCTGCAAGCAGCACAGTAGAGACGGCGATGGCAAACCACGGTTTGCTATTCAAGGTATTCATAGGTCCTTTCTTTCGAATCGAACATTTGTATGGGCGCGACGAGAGTGAACGGAATGGCAGACAGCCGCGCGCTAGATATAACCGGGGTGAGCGCCAACGAGTTACATTCTATCACACTCGTCACGCATACAGAATAAGACATCCGCTTGCGACCGTCTAAACGACAACAGAGAAAAGTATTTTGTCATTTCGAGGGGCGCGAGAAATCTCAGACGAGCAAGATTTCTCCTCGCGGAGTTTATCCTGAGTTTATCAAAGGGCTTGTCGAAATGACAGTTTCTTTCGCCTCGACTTGACAAGCCCTCCGCTTTACTTGATGCGCGTAACAAAAAGTGCCACGAATAAATTCCTCTGACGCAAAAGGGCGGCTCCGCGCCAATCTCTGATGAAACCTTGATACAAATCGCTAGACAAACGCGCCGCGCTGTGCGATAATAGAACTACATTAATCTAGTTCATTTCCAATTTGAGATCTTGGCTAAAACTTCAAGCCGACCATCTCCTTGGCAGAGTCCCAGAGAGTGGTCGGTTTTTATTTCAGTGGGGTTTCAGAAATGGAAGGGGCGCTTTGTGCAATTCGTGTGAGGAATAAGGATCGCATGAATTGCCTGAATCGCACCCTATGATAGGAGACAATACTATGAGTACCGATCAAAACAAAGACCTAGCTCGCCGCTTTGTAGAAGAGGGCTTGAACAAGAACAATTGGGCTGTGATCACAGAGACACAGGATGCCAACTATGTGGAGCATCAACCCACCCCGCCCGGCTTCCCAACCGGACTGGAAGGGTTCAAACTCTTCACCACCACATTCCGCACCGCGTTCCCTGACTTTCGTTACTCCATCGACGATCAGATCGCCGAAGGGGACAAGGTCGTGGCTCGCCTGACCGGGCACGGTACGATGAAGGGCGCGTTTGCGGGGATGCCGCCGACCGGCAAGCATGCCTCGTGGAGCGAGATTCACATCAGCCGCTTTAAGGATGGCAAGATTGTGGAGCACTGGGGCACGGTTGACCAGGCGGGGATGTTACAACAGCTTGGTGTTGCGCCGACGCCGACGCCGTCACATTCGTAGTCTGCTTGTTCTACTCTCACTAAAAGTAAAGCCACCCGTTAATACGGGTGGCTTTTTTATTTCTCCTGCTTTACCAGAGTCGAGCCATCGGATGGAATCAGACGACATATAAGCGCTGAACCCGCGCGACGGGTTTACGAACAGATTATTTCGTCACGACAACAAAACTCATCCCGCGTTTCTTACACCAATTGCGCGCTGCCTCGTGTTTGCGGAGCGTGTCGGGGTTGCGAATATCGCGCCCGCTTTTAATTTCACGTAATTCTTTCGTCCCGTCCGTTCGCTCGATCAAAAAGTCGGGACGGTAGCCTCGCACGTTGCCTGCCTCGGTCACGTACTGAATTGTTATACCGTGATTCTTGGTCCACTTGGCAACTGTTTTATCTTTTTCGAGGCGCTTCATATATTCGAGCTCCCAAGAGGAATCATAGCGCTCGACGGAGTACGCGCTTTTGGTCAGAGCTTCAAAATCGCCTCGCTCACTGGTTGGCACGTTCGACCTCCCGTTTGTACTTGACGATGCTAGAGACCAAGCCAACTTTTTTAAAGTTGGCGGCAATTTGGTGACGGCGGTTAAGGGCGTGACGCAGCTCCTCGACAGTCGCCGCGCCAACTGTCTTGCCATGTAACATCCGCGCGCTGACGTGATTCATCAAGACACCGTACATATACCCCAGCTCATGCGAGCCGATGCCTTCTTCCGCGAGCAAATCGGCGGCGATGTCTCGAACACTGTTCTTGAGTAATTCTCCCAGCTCGGCGGGATCATCAATTTCGTCCAACGGTTTACTTACGCCGTAAAAGCTCGGCGCATCGTGAATCTCGCGAAAGCGCGATCCATCTAATGCCCGCGCTTCGATACTGGCGATCTCGACGCGGGAGATTTCGGTCTCCCCTTCGTAGTCGAACGCGTCAATGATTTTTTGCCAGTTGGGATAGTCGGCGGTCTCGATTCGAATATTGTCTAGTTCTTCATCAAAGTCGGCTTTTTCTTCCTCAATCGGTTCCGGGACTTCAATCATCAAGTCGGGATGCGCGACCAACTGGGGTTTACGTTTGGGCGGCAAGTCTTCGTCGCCGAACATACTGATCTGCTCGACATTCGTCCGCACCTTCGCGCCGACCATATCCCACAGCCATTGGTGTTTGAGTTTCTCATGGTCGACAATCGCGCAGAATTCTTGAAGGTCTTCGCCGCGCACATTCAAGCGCAGACCGCGACCGACGACCTGTTGACCGTACACGCGCGAGGAAAATTTCCGCAGCAGCAAAATCACAGAAACGGCGGGAACGTCCCAACCCTCGCGCAGCATCAGTACGCTCACGACAGCATCGTAGGGACTGCCCGGCTTGCCGAGTTGACGCGCCTCTTCGCGTTCTTGCTCGTCGGATTGCTCCGTCACTAAAAGCGTTCTGACATGAAATTCCTTTTCCAACATATCGCGCGCTTGCTCAGCATCTTTGATGGTGATCGCGACGACGAACAATATCGGTTTGTACGAGCCGTGTCCTGAAGTATTCGCGTGATTGCGCCGCTCTTGCAAACGGTGCAGCGCGATTTGAATTTGCTTCCGCATCGGGTCGGGGTCGGTGACCCATTGCGTCGAACTCAATCCTTTTTCAATTCGCTC
>JBBSHK010000206.1:0-5981 GCA_038253185.1 Anaerolineae bacterium
AATCATCCAATTCTATTTTGACGCCCAATCGGAGGCGTGATGCAAAATCGTCTTTCCGCTCTTACTCAGCAAGCCTGGATCGCTACCATCTTCGCGTTCATCCTCGGCGTGATTCTCGGCTGGCTCGTGCTCGGCTGGGTGCTCTTTCCACTTCAATATACAGATGCCGATCCTTGGGACTTGCGCGCTTCCGCCAAAGCGCAGTACGTGCAGATGGCAGCCGATTCGTTCAGTCTGACGCAGGACAAGGCGCTCGCCCAAGAAAGACTGCGCGGCTTTAATCAGCCCGAGTTGAACTCGATTGTTTCGTCGCTGGTTGCAGAGCGCAATCGCGCGGGGCGCGGGCTTGAAGCCCAACGTCTCACTGCCTTCGCCAAAGCTTATGGACTGAATCTGTCTGGCGCACCCGTCACAACCGCGCCGACTCCCGCACCTGCGGCGGCGAGCAGCAATCTCGTGGACTCGGTTGGTCCGATCGCCCTTGGACTCGTACTCTTGGCGGTGGTGGTCGGGTTGGGCTTGCTCTTTTTTAATCGCTTCCGCGGTGCAGACTCGATGCCGAGTTTCACTGGTCGCACCTCGCGCCAAGATGTCGCGTACACCGAAATGCCGAATATGGACGCGACTCCCGTTCAGCCGGTCGCGACTCCGCCGGTGATAAATACTCCGCCGCAGACCGCGACCCTGCCGGCGATGCAGACGCCGGTCATGCAAGCTCCGGTGCAGGCGCCCGCGCCACGCACCGCGCCCGCGCCGCGCGGCGTGCCCACGCCGATGGCGAAAACCTTGGGCACCTTCGCGGCGACCTACAAATTTGGCGACGACAATTACGATACCGCGTTCACTCTGGAAACCGCGCGCAGCGAATTTCTCGGCGAGTGCGGGATGGGAATTTCGGACACCATCGGCGAAGGCAAACCGGACAAGGTCACTGCCTTTGACCTGTGGCTATTCGACAAGACCGATGTACGCACCGTCACCCAGATCTTGATGAGCGAGCATGCCTACAATGACACGAATCTACGCAACAAGCTCGCGCCCAAGGGCGACTTGACGCTGGCGGAAAAAGGCAAGCACCTGCTGCTCGAGACCGCGACCCTGCGCGTCGATGCGGAAATCGTTGATCTGGTGTACGCCAGCACGCCCGGACTGCCGCTCAACAGTCACTTTCAAAAATTGATTGTGGAATTAGTTCCGGTGCAAAAGTGACAACGGATTAAAAACGGATAAACGGATTTTTCTTCCCAAATAAAAATCAGGTGTCTTGACCAGCCAAGCTTGGCTCGAGACACCTGATTTTTTTGTATCTGTTTATCCGTTGACTAGACCCGCGTCATCGGATCGAACAAGCGACCGTATTCGTCCAGCGCAAAACGGTCGGTCATTCCCGCGATATAGTCACACACCACGCGCGCCGGCTCGTCCACTTCCATCCGCGCGCGTACGCCTTTCGGCAAGATCAGCGGCTCTTTCAAATACGCGTTGAACAGCGACTCGATCACCTGCTCGGCTTTCCCCGCCATCCGCATCACGCGATAATTGCGATAAAAATTTTCAAAGAGAAACTTTTGCAGCGGTCGCGCGCGCTGTTCCAACTTTTCTGAAAAGCCGGTCAACGGCGCGCCGTGCGCGCGAATTTTTTCGACCGAATCGATCTCATTGTCGCGTAAATTGGTATCGGTCGTTTCCACAAAATCGCTGACGAATTCATTCACCACCCAACGAATGAAGCGATGGCGAATCATATCGTTGAACCGTGAATCGCATTCGCGATGCTGTTCGCACCACTCGCGCCAGAATTCAAGCTCGCTCAATTGATGCGGTTCCAATAGTCCCGCCCGCAGTCCGTCGTCGAGGTCTGCCGTGTTGTAAGCAATCTCATCCGACGCGCTTGCCAATTGCGCTTCGAGTGTCGGCGCTTCTTCAACGGGAAACTCGCCCGGATCGACCACATCATATTCGGTCTCGTGCTTGGCGATGCCCTCGCGCACCTCATACGTCAAGTTCAAGCCGCGATGTTCGGGAAAGCGTTGTTCCAATTCGTCCACCACGCGCAGTGATTGCGCCTGATGATTGAACCCGCCAAAATTTTCCATCAAACGCCGCATCACGTATTCGCCCGAATGTCCGAAGGGCGTGTGCCCGATGTCGTGGACGAGACAGATGGCTTCCGTCAAATCTTCATTCGCGCCGAGCGCGCGGGCGAGCGTGCGCCCGATCTGCGCGACTTCAATCGTGTGCGTCATCCGCGTGCGGTAATAATCGCCCTCGGTGATGACGAACACTTGCGTTTTGTATTCGAGTCGGCGGAACGCGGTGGTGTGAATGATGCGGTCGCGGTCGCGTTGAAACGCGGTGCGGTACGGATGCTCATCATCAGGGGTGGCGCGCCCGCGCGATTCCCGACTCTTGCTCGCATAGGGCGCGAGCTTGCGATACTCTTCCTCTTCCAATTGTTCGCGAGTGCAAAACATCAGCGTGACGGATGACGAGGGACGGATGACGAAGGATGGATTTCTATTTTCTTCGCCGTGCCATTATATCACCGTTGACCGCGCGTAATGTGGATGTTATAATTTTTTTTGGAAACGATTTTTTCTACAGGAGAGCAAAATGTATATCAGCTTGCGACATTCCAAGTTGAAACCGGGCGAAGCGGGCGAAGTGGCGCGAAGAATTAACGCGGACTTGTTGCCGCTTATGCGTACGATTCGCGGCTATCGCGCCTATTACGTTTTCCACACCGCGGCTGATGAAGTGGCGGCGGTCAGTATGTATGAAGATGAAGCGGGTGTGAAGGAATCGGACCGTGTGGCAGTCGAGTGGGTCAGAGCGAACCTGAGCGATTTGATCTTTCACGGTCCTGAAGTCGTTGACGGCGTGGTGATCGTCTCTGACGAAAATGTGGGCGGCGCTCCAATATATGGGAGCGAGGCAGGTTAGCGGTGACGGTTCAACTCACCGCGAATACAATCGCTTCGGGTCCAAATCTTCGCGAATTAGTTTCAACTCTTCTTCGCTCGGCGGTTCGGTCGTTTGCAACGCATCACTGACGCGCAAATCCCAACCAACCTGCGCGCGAATGTGCTCCACCGTCGCGCCGGAGTGAACCGATGCGAGTGTCATCTCTTTTGTCACTTCATCAAAGCGGAAGATGCCATAGTCGGTGATGACCGCTTGCGGTCCGCGCCCGCGAATTCCCAAACGTTCGCGCGCGTCTCCGCCATCGAGATACCCCGGGCTGGTGATGAAATCCACGCGTTCGGGAAACGCGCGCTTGGCGAGTCGCGTAATCACGAGCACGCGTTCGCACAAGATCGCGATTTCCGCCGCGCCGCCCGAGCCGGGCAAGCGCACCTTGGGCTTTTCATAATCTCCCACGACCGTCGTGTTAATATTCCCAAAGCGATCGATCTGCGCCGCGCCGAGAAAGCCGACGTCGATCAAGCCGCGCTGTAAATAATATTGAAATAGTTCCGGCATCGAGCATACGCTCAGCGCGCCGGTGACCAGCGTCGGATCGCCGATGGACAATGGCAAACGCGCGGGGCGCGCGCCGAACACGCCCGCTTCGTACACCAATTCCAGATTGGGCGAATGCGAACGCTGCGCGAGATTGCAGACGATGTTTGGCAAACCGACGCCGACAAATGCGACACGCGCACCTTTCAGTTCACGCGCGCTCGCGACGATCATCATTTCGTTGGGAGAATAATTCATGTTCGTCAAGGATGAAGGATGAGGGATAAAGGATGAATGAAATCGCTTCGTGATCCCGTTCATCCTTCCGCCTTCATCCTTCATCCTTTCGCTTGTATTCGCCGTAATTCACGCCCGGCGCAAAGGACGGCGCGGGTTTCAATTTATCCAAACGCTCGCGCATTTTCTCGACGTACTCCGCGCGAGTGCTGAACCCATACACCCATTCATCCAAATATTTTTCCAGCGACGCGCGCTCGCGCGAGATGGCATCCCATTCAACATAGAAATCATTGTCGCGGTCGTAATATCCTTGCGCGTAACTCGGATGCGCGCCGAAGGGTTCGACCACGACTGCATTCACAATCAAGCCAGGAATCACAGTGCGGTTCGGGTCCGCGCGAATCACACTCTCATCCACCAGCTCTTCGACCACTACAATCACGCGCTCTGCGGCGAACGCAGCTTCTTTTTGTACGCCGAGCAAACCCCAGATTTGGGTGTTGCCATTCTCATCCGCGCGCTGCGCGTGGACAATCGTTACGTTGGGATTCAGCGGCGGCACGACATAGATTTCTTTTTCGTCGTACGGCGATTTTACTTTTCGGATCAGGGGGTTCGCCGTTGGCAAATCGCTGCCGGTGTAGCTATCCAGCGGATAGAATGGCAAACGCGCCGCGCCCGCGATAAAGCGCGCGACCATTCCAAAATGGGAATACTCTTCGAGCTCGAGTGGACGCGGCTCGCCGCGTTCGACCGCGCGCCGCAGCGCATAAATTGGACCGACGCCGGGATTGCCCGCCCAACTGAACACCAATTTTTTGCAAACGCCCGCCGCGATCATTTGATCGTAAATCAGATCGGGCGTGAGGCGACAAAGGGTCAGCTCGCGTCTGCGCTGGCGAATAATTTCGTGACCCGCCGCGAAACAGATGAGGTGAGTGAATCCCTCGATCGTGATGGTGTCGCCGTCGCGCACGAGTTCCGCAATCGCCTCGCGCATCGTCGTAACTTTGCTCATTGTGTGACGGACGACAGAAGACAAACGACCGCTAGGATTTCGTCCTTCGTCGTTCGTCGTCCGTCCTCTTTCTACTGCCCAATCAAATGGAATGTCGCCGCGCTCTGGTCGAACATTGGCGCGTAATGTTCGCGCTGGTCGGCGCGGGTGGCGTAGGTCAGGACGAACGCATCATTTCGATTTAATAAAAGATATTGAGTGATCGCCGCTGTCGTCGAGCTGCCATCGTCCGATTGGAAAACGAGACTATAATCCAGTTTTTCGGCAGGCACACCGGCGAGGGTTACGCGTTGGTGGTTGACCTCACCCTGTCGGCTCGATAGACCATTGATTTGATTCACGTTCACGAGAACATACGCATCGAAAGAGACCTCGTTTGGCAGAGTTTGGCGTGTGACCGTGACGTTCGTGACGAATTTTGTTTTTAACGCGTCCGCGCCGAGATCAAACGCCCAGAACTTGACGCCACTCTGCAGCATTTCCTTGCCACGCGCGCCGATCAGCGCGGCGAGTTCGGGATTGGTCGCGCGCACCACCTGTAACGACGCTTCGAGTTCCTGCGATTCGACTGGGAGCCGTTGCCACGCCGCGGGCAGGGCGAGCACGAAACCTGCTTCTGAAATGGCGTACTGTGTAAAGCCGCTTGGCACGACGATGACGAGCGCCGTGGGTTTGGGCGTAGCAAACGCCACCGGACTCGCCGATCGCGGAACGAGAGTAAACAGCGCCGGTGTTTCGGTTGCCAACTCACTCGACAATGCATCGGTCGTCGAAAGGCGATAGATCAGCGCGCCGAGGGGAATGAGTGCCGTCAATAAAACAATCAGCGCAAGCCGCTTGACGATCTGCCATTCGCTCTGACTCACAGAGTCGAATCCTTTGGAAGAATTTTGGTTTGAATTTTGGAATGGCGCGCGATTGAAGTAGCTGCCAACTCGTTGACCGCGCGCAGCAGCGCTGGAAAAAGTTTTCGATTGCTCGCGAGGTACGAGCCGCCGCGCACGGTGGCGTAGCGACCATCGAGGTGTGTCACGCGCGCGCCGGCTTCGCGCGCGAGCAACATTCCCGCCGCGACATCCCACGCGCTCAGTGACAAATGCAAATAGGCGTCGAGGCGACCTGCGGCGATATAGCACAATGAAAGCGCCGCGCTGCCGCCAATGCGCGCGGTCACCGTACGCGCCGCGAGTTGCGCGAACCAATTCAAGCCACGCTCGCGTACGAACTGATCGCGCGTCAATTCAAAACCGAGCAGTGCCTC
>JBBSHK010000207.1:0-5981 GCA_038253185.1 Anaerolineae bacterium
CTCGGCGATGACGGCAGCAAAGAGCGCGGCTATCTCAACAAATGGGGCAACGGTGTGCCGACGCGCACGTTGATAGAGTTGGCGTTAGAGTTTGCGGATGGCGGTAAAAGCGGAGAGCGGTGAGAAAGTCCGGAGTTACAAGAACTTGATGGTTTGGCAGCGAAGTATGAAATTCGTTACCGAAATTTACCGCCTGACTCAAGCTTTTCCCAAAAGTGAAATCTACGATTTAACCAATCAAATCCGCCGCGCGGCGGTTTCGATTCCATCTAATATCGTGGAAGGTCATGCTTATCGGTCAGATAATTATCTGAAGCATCATCTCACCATTGCTATTGGCTCTGCGTCGGAGTTGGAAACCCAACACCGAATCGCATCTCAGATTGGATTTCTCTCGTCAGAGGACTTTCCATTAGCAAAAGAATTAGACGAAATTATCAAAATGCTGCATGGACTTGTACGCCGCGTCGAGGGAAAATGAATTGCTCTCTGCTCTCCGCTCACCGCTAATGACTTATGCCTAACTCTTTCCTCACCCGCCTCGCGCAAGGCACGCTGCTCTGCGACGGCGCAATGGGCACAATGCTGCATTCGCGCGGCGTCTCGTTCGAGCAGTGCTTTGAAGAGTTGAATGTTACGGACAGCGCGCTGGTACAAGACATTCACACGGAATATTTACACGCGGGCGCGGAAATCATCGAGACCAACACCTTCGGCGCAAACCGTTACAAACTCGAACAGCACGGACTCGAACACCGCGTCGCGGAATTCAATGCAGCGGGCGTACAGCTCGCGCGCGAAGTAGCAAACACCGCGAGTCGAAAAGTTTTTGTCGCGGCGTCCGTCGGACCGCTCGGCGTGCAGCTCGCGCCCGTCGGCTCACTCACGCGCGAAGAGGCGCGCGAGGCATTCCGCGAACAAATCGCCGCGCTCGCCTCCGCGGAACCCGACGCGCTGATCTTTGAAACGTTCAGCGATCTCAAAGAAATCACTGAAGCGATTCGCGCCGCGCACGTGGTAGGGGCGAATGGGCATTCGCCCTTGCCCATCATCGCGCAGATGACTTTCAACAACGACGCCGTCACGCCGCTCGGTTACACACCGGTACAAGTCGCACACGCGCTCGCCGCGCTCAAGGTCAATGTCATCGGCGTGAATTGCTCAGTCGGTCCGGCGCGCGTGCTCGGCATCATCGAACAGATCATCGAAGCGGTTCAAGAAGAATCGCGACGACCCACGCTGATTTATTTTTCCGCGCAGCCGAACGCCGGTTTCCCCGAAGCGCGCGGCGAACGAATTTTTTATCCCGCCGCGCCCGATTATTTCGGCGACTATGCGCGGCGCTTTGTCGAAGCCGGCGTCAACCTCGTCGGCGGCTGCTGCGGCACGACCCCGCACCACACCCGCGCGATGCGGCTGGCGCTCGACGCGCACGCGCGCCTGAGCCACACACCCGCGCGTTTTCCCCCCATCACCACGCCGCGTAAGGATGAGCCGGAGCTCGCGCCCGAGCCGCCAACTCAGCTCAAACAAAAATTGGATGCGGGTCGCTTTGTCATCAGCGTCGAAGTGGACCCGCCGCGCGGTTTCGACCTCAATCCCGTGCTGACCGGCGCGCTGATTTTGAAACAGGCGGGTGCGGACGTCATCAATATCGCGGACTCGCCGCGCGCACAGATGCGGATGAGTCCGTGGGCGGTGGCGCATCTCGTGCAGACCGAAGTCGGCGTCGAATCGGTGCTGCACTTTCCGGTGCGCGGGCGCAATCTCTTGCGCGTGTATGGCGACCTGCTCGCGTCCCACGCGCTGCGCGTGCGGAATATTTTTGTGGTGATGGGCGATCCTCCGGCGATTGGCGAATATCCGACGGCGAGCGACACCTACGACGTCGTGCCTTCCGGTCTGTGCAAATTGATCAAGGAAAATTTCAATCACGGCATTGACCACGCGGGCACGCGCATCGGCGCGCCCTGCTCGTTCACCGTCGGTGTCGCGTGTGACATCGGCGCGCGCGAGATCGCGCGCGAAATCAAGAACCTGCATAAGAAAATTCAAGCGGGCGCGGACTTTGCCTTGACCCAGCCGGTCTTTGATTCCCAAGTCGCACGCAATTTTTTCCTCCGGTACGCGGAGGAGTACGGCGCGCTCAAGCTGCCGCTGCTCGTCGGTATCCTCCCGCTCGCGAGCACGCGCCACGCGGAGTTTTTGCATAACGAGGTGCCGGGCATCACCCTGAGCGACGAGGTGCGCGAACGAATGCGCCGCGCCGGCGAACACGGGCGCGCGGAAGGCTTGGAGATTGCGAAAGAATTGTGGTTGGAAGTACAGGAGTTTGCGCGCGGGGTTTATCTGATGCCGCCATTCGGTCGCTACGAATTGTGCGCGGAATTATTGAGCGCGGTCAAAGAAAAAATTCCGGCGTAGTGACCCTCGCGAGTGTTCTGCCGTCATCCGGATTGTCGCTCCGTTTGGCGCAAAAAAATTTGCCTTTTGTCTGAATGATGCTATCATTGGCAGCCGCTAATTTCGAAAAGGAGAAGTTTACGTATGTCCAGATGGACGCTCAGCGCGCTCTGCGCGATTGTACTCTTGGTGATCGGTTGCGGTGGCGGGGAAGCGCCGCAGGTAGGACCCCAACCTACCCGGACACGACCACCCCGCACGCCGACTACGGTGCCCGCAACGGACGATGAATCAATCCGCCAAATCATCAACGCGGAATGCGAAGGTGTGGTGCAGCAAGATATTGATCGGCTGCAGGGCATTTGGGCGACTGACGGTGTCGTCACGGACGCGAACTATACCCCCGGCAATGCCGGCGATGATGTGACGTGGAAAGGCTGGGACGCGATTCGCGATCGCTACGTCAACATCGTCTTTCCATCGAACCCGACCTTCTGCGAGCATCCCAACACACAGGTGACGGTGAATGGCAACGCGGCGACTGCCACCAGCAGTGTAAAAATCGGCACGACGAATTGCGACAAATGCAACCAATGGACCTTCAAAAAGTCCGCCGCCGGCTGGAGAATTTCGGCGCTCATCTACAATCTCAATCCGCAAAAATAAATGACGCAAGGGCTTGCATCCCGCAAGCCCTTTTTTATTGCGCGTACGAAAAAGAGTGACCGGAATCCATCGGTCTATTGCAGCCGCTTGGCTCGGGTGTTATAATCGCGCTATGCCGGATGAATGCGCGGAGCGCGTGCAAGGGATCTGGCGTGTGACCTCAGCGAATAATTCGCCCAGACGGACGTGCCATTGTATTCTGCCGCGAGCTTTTGGTCTGAAGCAGTAACTTGACGACAGCGGTCGCTTGGCTTCCCACAGGTTCAGTAACTCGCGCAGCAGTCAGGGCAAATTCAAGGACACGTTAATGGCGCTTGGCAGGATCTTGGTGGTCGATGATACCAAGCTCATCACCAAGATGATTCATGACAAGTTGGCGGTCGCGGGCTATGATGTCGCCGAAGCCTACGACGGCACCGACGCGATCAAAAAAGTAAAGACATTTGTACCCGACCTGATCGTCCTCGACGTGATGCTGCCGGGGATGGACGGCTATCAGGTCGCGCGCACCGTTCGTCAAGACCCGCAGCATCTCCGTACTCCGATCATTATGCTCACCGCCAAGTCCGGCATCCAAGAAAAGATCGCCGGCTTTGAAGCGGGTGCGGACGATTATTTAACCAAGCCCTTTGATCCGACTGAATTGGAACTGCGCGTGCGCGCGCTGATCGCGCGGGCGCGCGCCGCGCGTAATGAGGAGCCGGTTGTCCAGCTCGGCAAGGTAATTACGCTCTTTAGTTTGCGCGGCGGCGCGGGCACCACTTCGCTCGCGGTCAATCTCGCGGTCGCGCTGGCGCAATTGTTCGAGGAACAAGTTCCGCTGGTCGACCTCGCGCTCGAGACCGGCGGCGCGAGCATCCTGCTCGACCTTTTGCCGCGTCTCACTTTGTCGCATCTGGCGAAGGAAGAAATTGCGGCGATCGACCAGTCGCTCATCAAAGAATATCTCGCGCCTCATTCCTCCGGTGTGCAGTTGCTCGCCGCGCCGACCGCGCCAGTGCTGGCAGAGTTGGTTACCTCCAATCTGGTGACACAGATTCTCTCCAGCTTGCGCGCGAATCATTCACACGTAGTTGTGGACACGTCACACAATCTGACCGACCTGACACTGGCGGCGCTCGATCTCTCAGACATCATCGTAATGGTGACGCCGCCGGATATGGTTTCTCTGAAAGCCGCGACCGGCGCGCTCGAAACTTTTGCTTCGCTGGGCTATCCCGAAAGCCGCACCGCAATTTTGATCAATTGGGTTTTCCCGCGGCGAGGCGTGCCGCAAAAAGAAGTCGAGGCAGCGCTGGCGCGCCCGGTGCTCGCGGTGATTCCGCACGAAGGTGACGCCGTGGTGCGCGCCATCAACGAGGGAGTGCCGTTGATGATGGCTCAGCCCGCGCTCGCCTGGGCTCACGCCGTCGAGGGTCTCGCCTATCACCTCGCGTCGAGCGACGCTAAAGTACGCGCCGAGGTCACCGGACTGAAACGATACGCCGCCGTGAAAAAACGAATGACGGCTTGACGTGACCGCCGAATTTCTGAATGAACGTTGCGCGTTCCATTTCATCTCTCACGTTTCGCGCTTTACGTTTTCCCAAGAGGCTTCATGGAAAAAGTTGGCAACCCGCAACGCGAAAAGATTTTGATCGTCGACGACACGCGTTTTCATCGCGCGATGGTGTCCGACATTTTGGCGCACGTCGGCTATTCGACCGTCGAAGCGGAGAACGGCGCCAAAGCGCTCGACATGGTAAATGTCGAAAGTCCCGACCTCGTGATCCTCGATTCGATGATGCCTGATCTCGACGGCTTGGAAGTATGCCGCCGGTTGAAAGGCGACCCTTTTACTCGCCACATTCCGATTTTGCTCTTCACCACCAACAATACGGTTCCGGACAAGGTAAATTCGCTCCGCACGGGCGCGGATAGTTATTTGAGCAAACCGTTCGCGCCGGAGGAACTGGTCGCGCACGTGGAGGCGTTGCTGCGTCGCAGTTTTCATTACGACCCATTGACCAAGTTACCCGCCGCGCCGTACCTGCACCGCCAGATCGATGCGCGGCTCGCGCAGAACCAGCCCACCGCGGTCTTGTATGCGGACCTCGATCATTTCCGCGTGTACAATCACGCCTATGGACATGACGCCGGCGATCACCTGTTGATTGACGTCGCCAAGATGATGGTCGAAGTATTACCTTCGCGCGCTGCGTTTGTCGGGCATCTCGGCAGTGATGACTTTATGGCGGTATTGCCGCCCGAAGGGTCGGAAACTTTTGCGCAGACGCTGATGGAGCGGTTTACCGATTTGCAAAAACAAATTTACAACGAACGCGATTATCAGCAAGGACATATCGTGCTCGAAAATCGGCGCGGTGAACCCATCACCTGGCCCCTGATGACGATGTCTGCCGCGCTCGTGACCAACGAACGGCGTGCGCTGATCAACTATGTGCAGGTCAGTGACTTGCTGTCCGAGGTAATGGGTTTTATCAAATCGCAGGGCGGCGGCAAATGGGGGCGCGACCGTCGCACGCGCTGAGCACGCCAGCAACCAAAAGAATACCGGTGAAGCCAAACGAAACGAAAGCAAAAATTTTGGTGGTGGATGACGACAACGTCACCACGCTCTGGTTGAGCGCGCTGCTCGGCGGGGAAAACTATACAGTCGAGATTGCCAAGACGGGAAACGAAGCGCTCGACCGCGTGCGCGCCAACCCACCCGACCTGATTTTGCTCGACCGCGTTTTGCCCGACCTCGACGGGCTTGAAGTGTGCCGCCGCATCCGCCAAGAACCAAACGGCGCCGCAATTTGGGTTATCATGCTCACTGCCAAGGCGGGCAGCGATGATATTGTCTCCGGCTTGCGCGCGGGCGCGGACGATTACATTCCAAAACGGCGCGGCGCCGATGTCGAAGTGAA
>JBBSHK010000208.1:0-5943 GCA_038253185.1 Anaerolineae bacterium
AATTCCACCGGCACATTGCGCGACTTGAGCGCGTTCACGATCTGCTCTGTTTCTCCGAGCGGCACGCGCGGATCGTTCGCCCCGTGAATCACCATCAGCGGCGCGCGGACTTTATCGACGTAATGAATCGGTGAGATGCGCGTGAGTAATTCACGGTCGCGTTCGAGACTGCCGTATTCGGATTCGCGCGAGGAGCGACGATACGCGCTGGTGTTTTCAAGAAAGGTCACAAAGTTACTGATGCCGACGATGTCCACGCCCGCCGCCCACAATTCAGGATACGTGGTCAGCGCGGCGAGCACCATAAACCCGCCGTAACTCCCTCCGTACACTGCGATTCGGTTTCCATCCACCAGTGGTTGTTCGCGCAACCAGTACGCCGCGTGCGCGAGATCGGCAACTGAGTCCATCCTTTTTTCCACATCGTCCAGATGGCTGTAGGCTTTGCCAAAACCGGTCGAGCCGCGCACGTTGGGCGCGAGCACCGCATAGCCGCGCTGAACCAGATATTGAATCAGCGGAAAGAACATCGGCTGTGTCTGTCCTTCCGGTCCGCCGTGAACATACACGACAACCGGTACGCCATCGTCTGTTTCGCGAGTTGGAGCAAAAAACCACGCGGGAATTTTTCGTCCGTCGAAGCTCGGATAATGCACGAGCTGCGGCTCGACAAAAGTGGAAACAGGCACTCCGGCGTGACTGCTGCGCGTGATCGGAGTGAGCGTGTCCGATTTTAGATCCCAGACCCAGATGTCGGAAGTGCGCGTCGAAGCGGAGAACGCGAACGCGAGTTGCTGACCACGGTTTGAAAAAATTAGCCCCGTGCCGTCGGGTGGAGGGCTCACGACGCCCATCGGCAAGCTCGACAATTCGCGCGTCGCGCCCGATTCCAAATCGCGCAGCGTGATCGTGTGACTGCCCGCATTATTCGACGCATACGCGAGATACTGCTCATCGGTTGAGACGGCGAGGAATTCTACTTCTGCCTCGGGCTGCGCGATGGGATGGTACGCGAGCGTGGAGAGATCAAGCCGCCCGATGCCCATAAATTCGCGGGCCACATCCGACGCGCAGTAAATAGATTTTCCATCGGCAGAATATTGCGGCGACACCGGATAAGCATAGCGCACCACGCCGATGTGCGGTGTCAGGTGGCGCGCCGCGCGTTCGGTGACATTTACTTCGTACAGATCGTGGTCGAGACTGCCGTGCAAAAATACAACGAGCACGCGCGAATCGTCCGGCGAAAAATCGGTCGGCGCGAGAATGCCGGGTGTGTCATTCTGCCACACCATCTGAGCGTCGGTGGAATCGATGTGCTGTACGTAAATATCATAACGCCCGCGGTCACGCCGGTTCGCCGAAAAGCAAAATTGTTTGCCGTCACGCGACCAGCCGCCAAAGAGATGCTGCGCGCCCTCGTCAAAAGTGAGACGGCGTTCATCCGAACCATCATCGTTGATCAGAAAAAATTGCGCGTTCTCGTTGCCGCCTGAATCCCGCGAAAAAATAATTTCAGCGCGCGCCGGTGAATACCACGCGCCGAGCACACGGTCCGCGCCGAACGTGAGTTGGTCGGGCCAGCGCGGCGCACTAGCCCCGTCACGCACCTCCACTGCCCATACTTGCGGAACCCCGGTGATATTTGTCAGGAACGCGAGGCGCGCGCCCTCGGGCGAAAACGAAGGCGCATACGCCACGCGGACGTTTAGATATTTCTCGAATGGGATATTCATGAAAAACCATTCTAGCACACCTACCTGGCGCAAGTTCAAATCATTTGCCTCACGAAATCAATCTGCCGCCTGAGTGGGCGTTGAATGAAATCGCGTTGACATCACTTTCGCACTCGTGTTATAGTTTGAATATAAAGACGTGAGTACATCTATTCACACTCCCAACTTGAGCGTGTGCCCGTTGTGTGGCAGGGCAGTTGATCCAGCCGTGCTGCAATTTCACTTGGGCATCGAGGCGCGCATCGCACGCATCCTAAAATCGAATCATCCGGAATGGGCACAAGACGCGGGCGCGTGTCCCGAGTGCATCGCGCAGGCAATGCAGCAAGCCTCGAACGAGCGCAGCCAAAGTTCGCTGCACGAAGAATTGGTACTGCCTTTCCCGGTCTATTCGCGCGACGAGACGCGCATCATCCCGACTCCGGTGCGGCTACACGCGAATCCGCAGTACAGTGGCGAACGAGTAACGATTGCCTTTCTCGATTCGGGTTTTTATCCGCATCGCGATCTGACGCGGCCGACGAATCGCATCCTGTGTTACGTCGACGCGACGGGCAATCAGCCGGTCGAAAAAATAAGTTTCAGCCAGCCGCACATTTCGAGCTGGCACGGGATGATGACCTCGTGCGTCGCCGCAGGCAATGGCTTTATGTCCGAGGGACTGTATCGTGGGATCGCGAATTGCGCGAACGTCGTCCTCGTCAAAACGGGCAACCGCCGCGGGCGCAGAATTCACGATAAAGATATTCAGCGCGCGCTGGCGTGGGTGATAAAAAATCAGCATCGCTACAACATTCGCATCGTCAACCTTTCGCTCGGCGGAGACGCACCTCGCTTAAATTCCCCTCTTACCAAGGAGGGACGGAGGGCGCTTGGTGAGTTGGATGAATTGGTTGAAGAAGCCGTCGCGCGGGGAATGATCGTGGTTGCGGCGTCGGGCAACGGCGGGATTGAGCGCATCATTCCTCCGGCGAGCGCGCCGTCCGCGATCACGGTGGGCGGACTCGACGACCAAAATTCGCTCGACCGTCGTCATCACCGGATGTATCACTCGAATTACGGACGCGGTGTGAATACATTAAAGCCTGAAGTCACCGCGCCCGCCATCTGGCTTGCCGCGCCGATGCTGCCGAAAACGTCGGTGCACAACGAAGCGCAGTTTTTGTGGCGACTCGAACGCGCCTCGGATGAAGAATTGGCGCGACTCTTACAAAGTGAAGATGCGCAAGCGCGCATCAGCCAGAAAACGATGCGCGAGGGAACCGCGGAAGTTCATCACGCGATCCGCCGCCGGATGGTCGAGCAAAAATTCATCCACCCGCATTATCAACATGTGGACGGCACTTCGTTCGCCGCGCCGATTGTTTCTTCGGTCGTCGCGCAAATGCTCGAAGCGAATCCGCGTCTCTCGCCCGCGCAAGTGAAACAAATTCTCGTCGCGACCGCGAATCCATTAGACAACGTGCCGTTCGAGCGACAAGGCTATGGCGTGGTGAATCCCGCGCGTGCGGTCGCGGCGGCGCTGCGCGAGCCCGGCGGCGCGCTGGAGGGTATGCCCTTCTCGCCGTGCCTCATCGCGCGCGGGATCAGTTTCTATTATTTCGATAAAAATGCGCGCACGGTTGCGCTGGTCGGTCGCTTTAACAATTGGAACCCGCGCGGTTTTCAAATGCGCGCGCCCAGCACAGGAATTTGGCAGATCACGATCCCGCAGCCCGCGCCCGGTGTTTACAGCTACAAGTTTTTGATTGATAATTCCCGCTGGACGAATGATCCCGAAAATTCTTCGACGGTCGAGGACGGCTATGGCGGGTTCAACTCTTTGTTAGCAGTTAGCGGCTAGCTGCGAGCGATTAGCATTAGACGCTTTGCTTACAGCTAACGGCTCACGGCTCCTCTATGAATCGCGAATATCACAAATGGTTTAGCCCCGCACTTGGGCGCGAGATGGAGTTGCTCGTGTTCGGACACGCGGGCGCGCGGGTGCTGGTCTTTCCGACATCGATGGGAAAATATTACGAGTGGGAAGACCGCGGTATGATCGGCGCGCTGGGCGAACATCTGGACAAGGGTTGGATTCAACTCTATTGTGTGGACAGCGTGGACGCGGAGAGTTGGTACGCAAATTGGAAACGCCCCGGCGACCGCGCGCTGCGGCACATTCAGTACGAAAGTTATTTGCTGAATGAAGTGCTGTCGCTGAGTCGTCAAAAAAATCCGAATCCATTTCTCATTGTCACGGGCGCGAGTTTTGGCGCGTATCACGCGGTGAATTTTGCTTTTCGCCATCCCGATCTCGCCGACCGCGTGATTGGGATGAGCGGCTTTTACGACATCAAGCGTTTCACGCGCGGTTACTCGGACGATAATGTTTATTTCAACAACCCGTGCGATTACTTGCAGCACGAGACCGATTCGAATCGCTTGAATCAGTTGCTACATCTTGAGATTATTCTCGCGACTGGGCGCGAGGATTCCGGTCGCGCGAACAACGAGCAGCTTTCAAATATTTTGTGGAGCAAAAATATTTGGCACGCGCTGCGCTTATGGGATGGCTGGGCGCACGACTGGCCCTGGTGGAAGCAGATGATTCAGTTGTATATTGGTGGACATGATTGAGGAGAAGGCAAAAAGCAGAGGCGAAGAAGGCACATAGCGTCTAAGGGGGGAAACTGCGAAGTGAGTGAAACATCTGGTTTGAAGCTGCTCTTTCTTGATACTGGACTATTTGATGAGGGAGTTGCGATCAGGGGAGGAGCCTTGATCACAGATTCAATAACGCGACCACTAGAGTTCAGATGCACGAGTCCAGTTCGACCGAATAACCTCCAGCGAATTCTCTACGGCTATACTCTTGAAGAATACGTGCATGTAGAGTTGCTCTCGTTGCCATTAGTTAATGAGGTCAAAGAGAAACCCAGCTTGATTATCGTCAGAAATCCTTTACTGCTAACTCTACGAAAGAGGATATCGTATCCAGTCGTCCTAGTTCGCCACGATCAAAACGCGCCAGTTGGCGACGGTTCATCAAATTTGAAAGCTATTGTTTTGACTTCACACAGAGAATTTCCTGCCGAAACAGCTAGTGCTCAATCAATGTTAGGGGCAATAATGTCACAACGTGATTTACTTGAACCCTTCGAGCGTCTTTCTGTCGCTCTAACTGAAGCGCATAAGCAACATATCGGTGATAGCTCTCAAGGAACCAAGAATGCTTAGTGTTAGGAAGCAAATTGGAAGCAAACTGGCTGCGTTACAACCGCCTGAAATAGTGGAAGGCGAGCTGTTAGATTTCTCCGCAGTGACTACTATTGATAGTGATTTATTGGAGAACTTGCCGACAATTTCGTCGGGTTCACCTAGTATTTTGTCTCCTCGTGTATGGGATTTTCGCGCTTATCTCTTGGGGTCAACGCCCTTAAGAACGATAGCTTTAGCTCAACTAAACCTCACTAAAGCGCAAAGCTTCAATATCGATAGCCCCTTCATCCCATTACAAAATTTTTCTATTGGCACACCTTTAGAGAATCTCACTATTACGAGTAGCCTCTTCCAAATCTTTGCTCATCCTAAAATTTATGGCATGAACTATCAAGATCGCCAATGGCGTCAAATAACGCGTAACAACGAAGGGAGAACTGTTGTCAAGAACGAATATCAGCCTACCTTCACACATCTGACGTTTCCAAAAGAAGTTGAAACAAAACCAGAAAAGAAATCCAAACCCAAGATACCCTCCTTCTGGGATCTGCTTTATGCTATCCTCCAACCTCCCATTATCATTCAACAGCTTGAGAACATCTTTTTGCCACATGCCCTTTATCCTTACCAACCCCTGGGAATTCAGTTTCTAATGCAAAATGAAGGGGCATTACTAGCGGATGAAATGGGCACTGGCAAAACTGTGATGACCAGCCTGGCAATTAGGATCATTATGCAAAAAGCTCAGGCAAAACATGCTTTAATTGTCTGTCCCCTTAGTGTTCTCCGACAATGGCAACAACACTTGGATGAGTGGGCTCCTGAACTGATTGTCAGGTCAGTGCGTAGCAATCGGGAAGCGCGAAGAATAGAGTGGGAAATACCAGCGCACGTTTATCTTACTACTTACGATACTTTGAGAAGCGATATCGAAAGTGGGATTCTTCCACAAGATAAACAAGGTATATTTGACATTGTAGTTCTGGATGAGGCTCAAAATATCAAA
>JBBSHK010000209.1:0-5938 GCA_038253185.1 Anaerolineae bacterium
AAGTCGTAGTATGTCGGTCGATGTCATTTCGAGCGGAGTCGCAGATACCTTTAGGTGCGAGAAATCTCGGTTTCCACACCGCTGAGATTTCTCGTCGCTTCGCTCCTCGAAATGACACATCATACGAGTTTTATTTGATTCGTCTATTAGCTTATGGTTTCGGAGTAGGCGTGGCGGCGTACGCACCGGGACCGATTTGCTGATCGCTAATGACTTCTTTGCCTGCCGGAAACCATTTCGCTTTCAATCGGTCGAGGGTGCCATCCGCGCGCATCGCGTCGAGCGCGGCGTTCACCGGACCGACGAGGTCGGAACCTTTCGGAAAAATAAATCCGAGGTCCTGACTGACGATCACGCCGTCGAGCATCTTGAGCTTGTCTTGATTCGCGCCGATGTAACCGCGACCGGCGGTGTCGTCGATCACAAGGGCATCTGCGTCTTTGTTAATGACGGCTTGCACCGCATCGCCAAAGGCATCGTAGCCGGTCACCTGCTTTTCGCCGACGAGCTTGACCGCTTCGTCATAATTCGTCGTACCCTTTTGGGTCGCGAGCTTGATGTTCGGCTTGCCCTTGATATCATTGATGCTCTTGAAGCGGCTTTCGTCCGCGCGCACCAAAACGCGTTGATCGACTTTGAGGTAACCGCGTGAGAAATCGACGACTTGGGCGCGATCGCTCGTAATCGTGATTCCATCCGCCGCCATATCGAATTGCTTTTGCGAGACGGCGGTGATCATTCCATCCCAACCGATTTCTTTAAAGTTGGGCTTGCAGTTCAAGCGTTTGCAGATTTCGTTGAGCGCGTCATAGTCCCAACCTTCCGCTTTGCCATTGTCGAGCCGCACATAGTTGAAAGGGATGTACGCGTTTTCCACCGCGATCGTGACTGCGCGACCTTTCAGATCGGGCAGACCTTGCGTCGCTTTGGCTGCGGAGGTCGCTGCCGCGGTAGGCGCGGCGGGCGCGGCGGCTCCCGCGCAAGCTCCGAGCATCAATGCAACTGCGAACAACAGAATGCTGAGGGACAGAATTTTTTTCATATGTTCTCCTAAAAGCGCCTAATAAAATGAACCCGCCTAAACGAAATCTTTGCCCGCGGGGTTTCATTCCTACGACCCCTTTAACTCAGCCCGGGTTTTGTTAGGCGCTTTAAGCCACTTTACGGCGTGGCAGTCCCCGCGGGCGCCGCGGGCGGGAATGTTTGCACCCACTTGCCGCCGGTCGCTTTAAAGATAACGACGTTGGTGCTTTCGGGTGGGCGGTCACCGGTGTTGTCGAAAGCGGTTGGACCGGTCACTCCGTCAATCTTGACTGCGCGCACCGCCTTCGCCAGCGCATGTCGTCCGATCGTCAGGTTGCCGCTGGCATCGACTTTGGCAACACTCTTGAGCGCGAGCGCGAGTATGTGAGTGGCATCATAAGCTTGTGGGCTGAAAACGATGTTATCTGCCTTGCCACCCTTCGCCACGATTTTTTTCACAAAGTCGGGATAGGTGCTGCCCTGCTGCGAGGAACCGAAGGAAGCATAGGTGCCTTCGGCGGCGTCTTTGGCTTCGTCAAAGTATTTGGGGCTGTAGGTGCCGTCGGCGCTCATTAAGGTAGCATCCTTGAGACCCACTTCCGCCTTTTGCGTGACGAGCACCGCCGCTTCGGGGTGGAATCCACCGAAGAAGATCGCCTGCGGTTTATTCGCCGCGATCTTGGTCAGGGTCGCGCGGAAATCTTTTTCACCGACGGTGACGGCTTCGAAATCCGTAACCTTGCCGCCATTTTTTTCAAAAGCGTCTTTTACGCCTTGAGCCAGTCCTTGACCGTAAGGCGAACCATCGTGAATGACGGCGATGGTAGTTACTTTTAATTGCTTGGTCAGGAAATCCGCGTCGAAAGGCGCTTGCACTTTATCGTTGAACGCGGTGCGATTCACTGTTTCCAAACCGCGTGCCGTGACTTGGATTGCGGTCGCGGAAGGTGAGATGCTCACGATGTGAGCTTTGTCGAGAATATCGGTGCCGGGGATTTCACTCCCTGAGCACATCATTCCGATGACGGCGACGACCTGGGGATTGGCGGCAACCTTATTTGCAACCGCGGTGCCACCTTGACCACTACAGAGGTCGTCCTCGCCGCTGACTTCGATATTAAAGCCGGGCGCGATATCTTTGCCGAAATCGGCGGCGCCCAATTGCGCGCCCAAAAGAATGTCCTGTCCGAATGACGCGAGATCGCCTGAGAGCGCCGCGCCGACGACGACCTTGATCGTGTCGCCTTTCTTGACAGTGACGGTGCCCCAATCATCCGCTGCGGCGGCGGCTGTAGTAGGCGCAGTCGTTGACGCGGGCGCGTTGGTCGCGGCGGGCGCATTGGTTGCAGCAGGTGCGTTGGTCGCCGCGGGCGCGTTGGTCGCCGCGGGCGCGTTCGTTGCCGCGGGCGCATTGGTCGCGGGGACATTCGTTGCTGGCGGCGCGCCGCCACAGGCGCTCGCCATCAGCGCCAGCGTGAGTAACAATACTGCTAAATACAAGCTGCGTTTCTGAAACATTGATTTCTCCTCCTCAAGAGAAACAGAAATAGTGGAACCTTTGAGAATCGAGCAGTCCAACAGACTCGAAACTTGGCGTCTCTTTCATCGTGACAGTCGCGGTGGAATCACCTCCTGCTGAGGGTGAAGCAGAGCATTTCGGGTTAGAAGAATAGGAGAGTGGAGATGTGTTTAGAAAATTGAAGCGAACGTTTAGACCCGTGGAGCAGGAGTCTAACAAATTCACCTTACGCACCAACTGTCATTTCGAGCGGTTTTTGCGAGTGGCACATCCTTAGATGGCTGTAGTTGTGCCATCTAAGGAAAATCTCGCGTAACAAAACTGAGATTTCTCACTGCGTTCGAAATGACATGCGTAACGTGAGTAACAAATACCAAACGCACAACTCCCGCTACAACCGTTCCATATACCGATCACGACGCAACTCGTGATTGCGCGATTCTACAAGTATTCCCGTAATGTGTCAATCTTTGAGGGAAAATAATCGTGTTTGAGCATCGAACGTACAAATTAGGCGAGCATTGCTGCTCATCTATTGGTTATTACTTTGATACCCAATGTGCAACTCTTTTTGTCATTTCGAACAAAGTGAGAAATCTCGATGCGCCTCACGCTGAGATTTCTCGTCGCAGACTGCGCTCCTCGAAATGACAGTTGAAAACGCGAATAAGTTGCACATTGCGTTTTGATCTCTACATTGTCCAGAATAAATTTGTTCAGAGCAATGCCGCTTGCACGAACACAGCTAGATCAGAATATTCAGTCGGTTGAAGTGTTTCGTATTCTTTCTGCGGCACTTTGATATAGCGCCATTCCGTACCGGTCAAGCGCGTCGCGTTTTCGCACCAGAGAATCGCGGCGCGTTCTTTGTTGGCAACATCCACATCTTCGCGCCCTTTCGTCTCGACAAGATAATGTGCCGCGTCTGACGTGACGACTACAAAGTCCGGTTCATAGTAGCGCAGGTTGTTATTCGAGTCGGTGTATTCAATCGTGAAATTAAATTGCTCGGGCAGCTTGGCAAAGCGATCTACGTCGGGCGCATCGTCCAGAAATTTCGCAAATGACTTTTCCAATTCGCTGTCACACGGCACCAGATTAAAGATTGTCTTTGCCGCGGGAACCGTCGCGCGCGAGTACGGGAACGGCGGAGTCTCGGACAGTCTGCGCCCTTCATTCAAAAGCTGCGGTTCCAATTCTTGAACCACGAGCGGGCGCAGCGCCTTGACGAAGGTCTGCACGGTGACATACGCAGCGACGTTGGAATTGATCGCTTTGATCAGCACCGGATCGTCCAAGTCCACGCGTTCGCCAAAGGCGCGGGTTTCCAAGAATTCGCGTACCTTGGGCGCGAGCGCGGCGAATTGTGATGGTAATTTCACATCCTGCGCGATGCGCTTGGCGTAATACGAAATGATCTCTTGCGATGTTTGCGCCTCGGGCATAATGTAATCGCGCTCGACCATTTTCTCCAACGTGACAAAGTCATAGCCCTCATAGTGAAAGGTCTTGGCGGCAGCATCCTCCGCTTTGCGCGGGAGTTTGGGACTGGGCATTTTTGAAATATCGAGCGACGCGATTTCTTCTGCTAAGGTTTTCTTGCGGGTGAGAATTGGGCTGAGAATCGGCAGCGCAATATCTTTATCCATTTTGTCGGGATCGGGCGCGATGGTGACAATCGAAAGTTTGTCCTTCCCGATCTCAAAAGTCTTGAACGCGATCTCTTCTTCTTTTTCAAGTTGCTCGACAAATTCGATGAACGCTTTGTTTCCAATCACGTCAACGCGTTCAACGTAATCCGTCGTTAGCTCGCGGAACATCAAGCGCAAGCCGCGTCCTACCGTCTGCTCCGGCAAGATATTTGCTTTCGATGTGTACGGGCGCAAGCCAACAACCACCGTGACATTCTGCACATCCCACCCTTCGCGCAACATCAACACACTGACAATCGCGTTGATGGGATTATCTGCCAAGTCCACTTCACGCGCGGCTTTGCGTGCGACGTCCAAATCTTTTTTGGAAACTTCGCCTGATCGATCAGTATGAATGACGAGCAATTTGTCGCCGCCAAATTCGGATGGGTATCGGTCTTGCAACCAATTGCGGACGTCTTCGGCATCGTCGGTCGTATTCATCATCACGAACAGGATCGGTTTCTTTTTCAGCGGCGCGAGCTGCTCGCGATATTCGCGCCAACGTTCTACTCCTGCCGTGAGATACGCTTTGTAGCGCGTGCTCGCGATATCGGATTTCGCTTCTTGAATTCCGCGCGCAACGCCCTTGAGCGGATGCTTGACGATACCATCAATGATCGCTCGCTTGAGCGGATAATCGAATACCGTCCACGTGAACAGCGCGCCCTTGCTATAGCGCGGCGTCGCGGTGAAATCGAGCTGCGCGTAAACTTCACCCCCACCCTGACCCTCCCCCGCTGGGCGGGAGAGGGCACTATGGAGTCGGCGAATGACTTTATTCCATTCGCTCTCTTCGTCGTGGGTGTGGTGCGCTTCGTCGTTCATCACCATCACGGGTCCACCACGCGCCGCGATGCGCTTATCAAAATCTTCGATCTCGATTTTCTGCGCGGGTGGCTTGCTGCCTAACACCGCTGTCATTACGTCCGGCTCGTCATCATCAGCGGACTTGCGCTCGTAGAATTGTTGAATGTTCGTAAGATACAGCGCGCCCATCGAACTCGCGCGCTCGCCGTCGCCGCGCATATAACATTCAAAGTCCCAGTAGATTTTCAGTTCGGGCGGAATGAGCGGATCGGTGCGAAAGATTCTGCCGTTGGCGAAATCGAATTGCAAACGTTCAAAGACGATCACGTTCGGCGCGAGTAAAAGAAATGTTTTAGCGTAATCGTCGCTCCCTTCCGCGACCGCGTTAAAGTACTGCCACATCATCGCCAGCGCCATCACTTTGGTCTTGCCGCTGCCGGTCGCCATCTTGATGCAATAGCGCGCAAAGTCATCGTACTGCAACAAGCGCAAGTCCTTGTTGGAACCGGCATAGGTCTCGATCAAATCTTTGTGGCGGCGCACCTGCGCGACTTGGTACAAATAAATCAGCGTTTCAATCGCGAATTTTTGGGAATCATGATAAACAAAGGGACGACCATTCGGCAAGCGGTGATCGGTCTTGAACCAATAGTTGAGCAGGATGCGCGTCGTTTCGCTCGCGCCTTTGTAATTTGCCGCGCGCCAATCGTTCACCGCCTCTTTGATCGCGGGCACGCACGGCGCGGTTTTGACGCGCGGTTCAAGTAAATTTAATTGTTCTTTTGGAGGTTTTGTACGGGGCATAGGATTTAATCCCAAACAAATTGAAACTTTAAGAAACAATAGGAAACTTTTGAATAGTATGATATAACCCAATGTGCAACTCTTTTTGTCA
>JBBSHK010000210.1:0-5927 GCA_038253185.1 Anaerolineae bacterium
CACCTTTTATCCAAAGCGGTTGGACTCTTCGACGGCATAAGTGATTCGCACGTCTTTCTCGATAGCACCCTCTGTCCACCTCCTGATGGAGTGAAGAGTGTTGATGAAAAAATGATTCCGCTCGGTGTGGGACAGCTCGGGTTCGTCCCGGCATCTCTCGTTCGCAAGAGGTTGCAGAAGATCAGAAACGGACAATTTGCGCGCGCATGTTCGTTGCTCGGAAGAACTGACGCAATTGTTACCTGAACTGAAAATGAAATCGCTCCTGATTCTACGCGACCCGCGCGACGTGGTCGTTCCCCATGCGCGTTATATTGCTGCCACAAAGAAAAACAGACTTTACGAATCTTATCAGAGGCTTTCCGAAGCTGACGCGATTATGACGAGCATCAACGGGATACAAGCGAGCGTGAACGGCACACACCTGTTGAACATTCGTGAGCGCTGCCTTAATGTAATGCCCTGGAGTTCTCAATCCTGCAACTATACGACGTACTTTGAGCGACTGGTAGGTCCGAATGGCGGCGGGACCGCAGAGGCGCAGATTCAAGAATTAAAGCGCATCGCGGCGCATCTCGGCATTTGGTACGTTCCCTCACAACTGAAACAAAATGCGCGGCAGATCTTTGGTGGAACGAAAACTTTCAACAAGGGGCGAATCGGCAATTGGCGCCTTTATTTTACCGAGGAGCACAAGAGAGCATTCAAAGAAATCGCAGGAGAGACCCTCATCGAACTGGGCTATGAATCGAACACTACGTGGTAACTTGACGCGCACCAATAACTTGAAGTGTTGATGAATGCACTACTCGCTTCTTTTTGCAATCTCCCCTTTCCAATGAACGCTGCGATTCTCAAGATCAGCGTTGACGCGGATCATTCCGATATGAGCAATGTGGGATTCCCGGAAGGTGTTGAGACATGCACCGGGCTAACCTCCGACAATAACAATCTGTATGCGCTGTTCCGTTCCCATGGCGTCTTTTATGTGGCAGGATTTACACTTGATGATTTTCAGAGATTTTTTTGTCAGCCCCTGACCGAAGTGCGAGATGGACATTCGCTGTTCGTCAGAATGGGGCAACTCTATGTGGTCTCGACGGGGACCGATCAGGTGCTGCGTTATGAACTTGCCCGGAACGGCATAAAGAACCCGCAGGTTATTTGGAGCGCGAGTGAGGCGGGCAGAGACACGCATCACGTCAATTCAGTCGCCGAGTGGAACGGAAATATTGTCGTCTCTTGTTTTGGTCCGAAACGCGGGGAGCTATGGGCGAGTGCTGTCGAGGGTTATATCCACGATATTGACCGCGATCTACGGATAAAAGATGACATCCATCACCCTCATTCCCTTTCCGTGCGCGGTGGACAGCTCTACTATTGTGAGTCATCCGAGCGACGGGTTGCCTCACTGGACCGTTCAATCTTCGAATTGGATGGATATACCCGCGGGGTCGCATGGCTGTCGGATGATCTCGTCTGCATTGGATCGAGTGTCGGACGCAAGGTTTCGAAAAGTACAGATACAGCGAACCCGCGCGATCCGGGCGAGCCCTTTGGAAACTGTGAAATCGTAATTGGCGAACTCTCCACGGGCAGGCTCCTAAAGCGAATTGATCTAGGCTGGTTTAACTCAGAGTTATATGATCTGGTGGCGGTGCCCGATTCACTGGTCGAAGACAACCGACGAACGAGCATTGATTCAAAAGCGGAGCCGACATTTATTGACTTTAATCCAATCGACCACCCAATCATTTTTGACGCTCCTCGGCGTTTGACCTCATCTGAATGGCATGAGCATATTCCATTTGGTATGCTCCTGGTCGAGCTTTTGAAACCGCGCACGCTGGTGGAGTTGGGAACGGCGCACGGAGACACCTATTCCGCATTCTGCCAGAGTGTGCAGAAACTTGGTCTCGCGACCGCGTGCTATGCGATTGACACTTGGCAAGGAGATTCACAGACCGGTTATTATGCGCCCTGGGTCTTGAAACGTTTGCGCCAGCATCATGATCGGCTGTATCGAGATTTTTCAGAATTGATCCAATCCACGTTCGATGAAGCGCGGGCGCGTTTCGATAATGGCAGTATCGACTTGCTGCACATCGACGGTTATCATAGTTACGAGGCAGTCAAACATGATTTCGAATCATGGCTCCCCAAGGTGAGCACACGCGGCGTGATTCTGTTCCACGATATCGCGGTGCGGCAGCCGGGGTTCGGAGTCTGGCGTTTGTGGAGCGAGTTAAAACTGGAGTATCCGTATTTCGAGTTTACACACGGTCACGGGCTGGGTGTTCTGGTCGTGGGCAAGGATCAGCCCAAGATGTTTAGAGATTTTATGAACGTCTCGCAGGATCAGGCTTTGAAAATCCGCCGATTCTTTTATCAACTCGGTTATGGGCTTCACGCGAGGGCACAAACAGAGACTACCTTGCGCGCAGAGTTGCGAGACAGAGCATTACAAATCGAATCGCACAAGGTCCAAGTGGCGGAATGGGAGCAACGTTGGAACGACCTCGAAAACGGAATCGGTTATCCCGTTTTACAAAAGCTTCAACGCGTGCGTGCGCGACTCGCCCCACCGGGAACGCGCCGCGAGCAATGGCTGCTTGCCATTTCGCGCCGACGTCCTCGCGCTGGATAAAAGCATAGCCCGTTCTCTTGTGACTCGCCTCCAGAATGCCTGACGTTTCGATCATTCTCCTGACCAAGAACGGCTTGCCAAAGCTCGAGCAGACGCTCGCCGCCATCTTTGCGCAAAAGACCGCGCGCTCCTTTCAAGTGCTGGCGATCGATTCGGGGTCCGTCGATGGCACGCTGGAGTTGCTGTCGCGTTATCCCATCTGCATCAAGCAAATCCAGCCAGCCGAATTTAATTTTGGCGCGACGCGCGCGCTCGGCTATGATCTCGCGCGGGGTCAAATTCTCCTGACGCTCTCGCAGGATGCGGTGCCCGCCGACGAGCATTGGCTCGAAAAATTGACAGCGCCATTCGATGACCCACAAGTCGCAGCGGTAACGGGCGGCGTACGGCGTCCGCCGCACGAACGCATTTTTTATTGGCAAGGTATCAATCAATTTTATTTTATCCGTTCATCACGTCGCTGGAAAGCGCGGTATGGATTTGGTTTCTCCAATGTCAATTCGGCTATTCGGCGAGACATCTGGGTGAAGCATCGCATCGGAGCAGCTGAAGTGAACGAGGATAAGGTATTGCAAAAAATATGGACTGCCCGCAATCTCAAGATTGTCCGCGCTCCTCAGGCGGCTGTCTTTCATACTCACGATTACGATTTGCGCAGTCTGATGCAGCGCTGTGAAAACGAGGGACTGGGTCAGCGCCTCGTCGGGCTGAACTATTCCTTCACAGACGCGCTGGCGGATATGCTCAATCTCCGGCTATGGAAGCTGATGCTAAAAGCGCTCTGGTCGCGCGAAATTACAACTCCCGCCGAGATGCTCTTTCCCCTCATTCGACCCTCTTTCACCTGGAAGGGAAATCATTTTAACAAGAAATATGTGCATCGAGTTTAAAGTGTTGTGGTTGAAAAGGTAAGCTAGCACTTATGGCTCAGAGCGTCTGTCCCATTATCGTCGGAGGCTGTCACCGCTCCGGCACCTCTTTGGTGCGTCGAATCCTTAACGCGCATTCGCACATCTACTGTGGTCCCGAAATAAAATTCTTTCGCGATTTTTACAGCAATTATTTTTTCGATCCACTGCAGCGCGAACGTTTTTTCGTCTCGGCGCGCGCCGCGTTGCCGGAAGAGGAATTGTTTCAAATTCTCGGTCCCGCGTTCATCACCCTGCACGAACGCGCCGCATCGAACGCGGGCAAAGCGCGCTGGGCGGACAAGGACCCGGAAAACGTAATCTATCTGCGCGAGTGGGAACGCTTGCTCGGCGACAATTGGATTTTTATTCACGTCCTTCGCAACCCGCTCGATACGCTCGCCTCGATCAAAGAGGCTAAATTCGACGCGACGATTCCGGCGAATCTCGACGCGCGGATCGCGTTTTACAAAAAATACACCCAAGCCGGTCTCAACTGGAGCGCGCAACATCCCGGGCGGTACCGGCAGGTCATCTACGAGCAACTGGTGTCGCAGCCAAAAGTGCTTTTGCCTCAATTGATGGAATCGCTGGACGAAAGTTTTGAGCCGGGGCAATTGGACTTTAATCAAGCCTCACACCAGCGTGGGCTGGAGGATCCGAAGGTTTCTAAAACGACCGAGATTCACAATCAGAGTCTGGGGCGCTGGCAAACGACCTTGACACCCGCCGAGTCGGCGCAGATCGCGCGCGAGCTGACTCCACTCTGGCGACAGATTGACCGCGACGGCAAATGGGCGACGCTCACGATGCCGGATAATCTGCTCCCCGAGCTGCCCGCGCCCTCGGAAAGCCAAGCGCTCGCGCCCGTCGAAGCGCGCATTGGGGCGAAGGCGACTTCGGTCGTCTATTTGTCGCAAACGTCCGAGGTGCTCGCGCGCCAAAAATTTGAAATGGAATGGCAGCGCGCCGAAACCGAAAAGTGGGCGAAAGAGTTGCTGCTGCAAATAGAGGCGCGCGACCGTGAGCTGGCGCGCATAAAAAGTTTTTTGCCCATCCGCCTCGCGCTCGCGCTCAAGCGCGTGCTCTCTCGTTGAATTCACAAATTTCAGATGAATTTTGTTTTCTTTAGCACCATTCTGTGGGACTCTGCCGATGGCGCGCACCTGCCGCCGCAAATCGCGCAAGAGCTGGCGCGGCGCGGGCACCGCATAACTTACATCGAGACGCGCCCTTCCGATGAGCGCGACACGCGCGGGCTGCCGATCAATGTCCTCGCGCTCACCGATCTCGGTCTCTCCGAAACTCTGACCCAGCACGCGCGCTATGGACTCGCGATCGGACCACTGCAACAGGTTGCCGAAAATCTCGACCGCGTATTGGGTACGCTGGAGCAGCCGGGTGAGCCGCGCGTCGCGGTGTGGTTCGCGCCGTTCGATCCCTTTGCGCGTTTGCTGCCCACCTTGCAAGCGCGCGGCTATGCGCTCTTTTATTATCCCGTCGACGATTTCGAGGCGATGATTCGTCTCGGCTATTACAAACACAACGCGCGGGCAGAGGACTATGTGGCGAGCCGCGCGCTTGCAATCTTTACCATTTCTGGTTCCGTTGCGGCAAAGATGAATCGCTTTGGCAAACGCGTGCATCTGATTCCCGCCGGAATTAATCTGGACGAATTCAGAACGGCACTCGACGCGAATTCGCTTCCTCCTAACCTTCTGCGCGGCGAACGCACGTTGGGCTTTTGGGGTTGGATCAGCAATAATACTTTTGACGCGGAGATGGTCGCGCACATCGCGCGCACGCGCCCGTCCTGGTCAATCAATCTGCTCGGAATGGAGGACCCAAATTCACAGCAGCCGCTCCAAGCCCAGCGGCTGAAAGTTTTTCAGAATGTCCGCTTTCACGACGAGATCCCGCATCACCGTTTGCGCGAGTACGGTCGATGCTTCGACGCCTGTCTGATTCCTGCTCCGGATAATGAATTCAGTCGCGGGCGCACACCGATCAAGGTGTATGAATATCTCGCGCTGCACAAGCCGGTCATCTGCACACATATGCCGCAACTCACGGGAATGCCCTACGTGCAAGTCGCCTCGAAACCTGAAGAATTCTTGTTAGAGATCGAGACCGCGCTGAGGACGCCGGTGGACGCGCAGGTCGTCGATGCGTATCTCGCAGCGCAGACGTGGCAGTCACGCGTCGATTGTTTTTTGAAGGTCGTCAATCCGCTGGTCGAGCAGCAAGATTTCAGCGCGCCCGCGCCGCGGGAGAACGCCAACGAATCACTCGTGGCAGAAAGTTTCGCCGCGGACAATCCGGGACTGAATTGGTACTTGACGACACTGGAAACAGAACTGGCGCGCTATAAA
>JBBSHK010000211.1:0-5856 GCA_038253185.1 Anaerolineae bacterium
GCGCCAAAACGGTTTGGAGAAATTCAATGTTGGTCTTGACGCCGAGCAGAGCGTACTGCGACAACGCGCTCTGCATTTTCCGAATCGCCGACGCGCGCGTTTCCGCGTGAACAATGACCTTCGCCAAAAGCGGATCATAGTACACAGTCACTTCGTCCCCGCTCGTCACGCCCGAATCGACGCGAATGCCCGGTCCCTGCGGTTCGACGACCTTGAGCAATGTGCCCGCCGAAGGCAAAAATCCATTGCTCGGGTCTTCGGCGTACACGCGACATTCGATAGCGTGCCCACGTTGGAGGAGATCACCTTGTTCAAAAGTGAAGGGCTCGCCCGCTGCGATGCGGATTTGCCATTGCACTAGATCAAGTCCGGTCGTCAATTCGGTGATCGGATGCTCGACCTGCAAGCGTGTGTTCATTTCGAGAAAATAAAACGCGCGGGTGTCAGGATCGACGATGAATTCTACCGTTCCGGCGTTCTGATACTTCACCGCGCGCGCGGCCGCTACTGCCGCCGCTCCCATTCGTTCGCGCAGTGGTGCATCGAGTAAGGGCGAAGATGTCTCCTCAATAATTTTCTGGTGTCGGCGTTGAATGGAACACTCGCGTTCAAACAGATGGACAGTGTTGCCTTGCGTATCGCTCAAGATTTGAAATTCGACGTGGCGCGCGTTCGCAACATATTTTTCCAAAAAAAGCCGCGTGTCTCCGAATGCGTTTTGCGCCTCACGCCGCGCCGCTGCGAGCGATTCCGCCAAATCGCCCGGATCGCGGACGACACGCATCGCCTTGCCGCCGCCGCCCCCCGCCGCTTTGATGAGCACAGGATAGCCGATCTCTGCCGCCGCACGCGCAAGAATAGCCTCATCCTTATTCCCCACTCCCGCATCACGGGGGAGGGCAGGCGAGGCATCGTCACGCACGCGCGTTGAGTTGGGTAATAGGCGTGACGATGCCTCGGGGGCGGGAGCAAACCCGGGCACGACCGGCACTCCCGATGATTGCATCTGCTCGCGCGCGTGAACCTTGTCGCCCATCGCGCGAATCGCGGCGGGCGATGGTCCGACGAAAACGATTCCGGCATCATTGACTGCCTGCGCGAAATCCGCGTTCTCTGAAAGAAATCCGTACCCGGGATGAATCGCCTGCGCGCCGGATTTTTGCGCGGCATCGATGACATGTTGAATCGAGAGATAGGAATCCCGCGGCGCGGGAGGACCGATCGAGATTGCTTCATCCGCGAGCGCGACGTGCGTCGCCGCGCGATCTGCTTCGGAATAAATCGCGATGGTGTGAATTCCCATCTCTCGACACGCGCGAATAATTCGCACTGCGATCTCGCCGCGGTTGGCAATCAGGATTTTCTCAAACATTTAGCTTACATCCGAAACACGCCGAAGCGTGATTCAACGCGCGGCGCGTTCAAGACCACCGAGAGCGCAAGCGCGAGCACCTGCCGCGTTTCTGCCGGATCGATGATGCCGTCATCCCACACGCGCGCGGTTGAATAATAGGGATTGCCTTCGCGCTCGTACTTTTCGAGAATGGGTCGCATGAATTCTGCCTGCTCTTCGGGCGAAAGTGCCGGTTTTTTTTCGCGCGCGAGTTGGTCTTGTTTGATGGTGAGCAAAACATTCGCCGCCTGTTCGCCGCCCATCACGCTGATGCGCGCGTTGGGCCACATCCACAAAAAACGCGGATCGTACGCGCGTCCTGCCATGCCATAATTCCCTGCGCCGAAAGAGCCGCCGATGATGATGGTGAGTTTCGGCACGGACGCGTTGCTCACCGCGTTCACCAGCTTCGCGCCGTCCTTGGCGATGCCGCCCGCTTCGTATTGCTTGCCGACCATAAAGCCGGTGATGTTTTGTAAAAATAAAAGTGGAATGCCGCGCTGCGAACACAGCTCGATAAAGTGCGCGCCCTTGAGCGCGCTCTCGCTAAAGAGCACGCCGTTGTTCGCCAGAATTCCGATCGGATTGCCGCCGAGGCGCGCAAAGGCGCAGACGAGCGTCGTGCCGTATCGCGCTTTGAATTCGCGGAATTTGCTGCCGTCCACCAGCCGCGCGATGACTTCCCGCGCGTCATAGGTTTCGCGAAAGCTGCGCGGCAGAATACCATAAATTTCTTGGGCAGGGTAGAGCGGTTCTTCGGGCGGGACAACTTGCGCGGTCAATTCTTTCTGCAAGTTGAGCGTATCCACAATCTCGCGACAAATCTCCAGCGCGTGCTCATCGTTCTCCGCGAAATGGTCGGCGACGCCGGACTTGCGCGTGTGCACCTCCGCGCCGCCGAGTTCTTCGACAGTGACATCTTCGCCCGTCGCCGCCTTGACGAGCGGAGGACCGCCGAGGTAAATGCTGCCGGTGCCTTTCACGATAATTGCTTCATCGCTCATCGCCGGAACGTACGCGCCGCCGGCGGTGCACGAACCCATCACCGACGCGATTTGTGGAATGCCTAACGCGCTCATCCGCGCTTGATTGAAAAAGATTCTGCCAAAGTGATTCGCGTCAGGAAAAACTTGGTCTTGCAACGGCAGAAAGGCGCCACCCGAATCGACGAGATAAATGCACGGCAAAAAATTTTCCTGCGCGATTTCTTGCGCGCGCAAATGTTTCTTGACCGTGAGCGGAAAGTACGAGCCGCCTTTCACGGTCGCGTCATTTGCCACGATCATCACTCGACGATTCGACACGCGACCGATGCCGGTCACGATGCCCGCGCCCGGCGCGTCGTCTTTGTACATTTCCCACGCGGCGAGCGGCGAGAGTTCCAAAAAAGGCGAGCCGGGATCGAGCAAGCGGTCGATGCGCTCGCGCACAAACATTTTGCCGAGCGCTTCGTGCCGTTGGCGATATTTTGCGCCGCCACCTTCTCGCACTTGCGAAAGCCGCGCGCGTAATTCCACCGCGAGCGCGCGGTGATATTCGGTGTTCGCTTGAAATTCAGAATCGGAGGGAGTGAGCGTCGAGAAGTAAGGTTGCATTTTTATCGGAATGATTGATTGGCAATGCGCCCGATTTTAGCACGAGAGTGTTGGCGTTACAACCAGCCACGCCTTGCTTGCAGGGTTCGGGCCAAGTCGGGTAGAAGGTCATGCTGAGGCGCGTTTTTGCGCCGAAGAATCTCGGGTTGACTCATCTAGAGATTTCCCTAGATGGCTACTCGGATGACCTACATCCGTGCCCGCAGGCACAAGTGTGCCACTTGGCTTCGCTCGGAAAGACATGCCGTTCCACCGGCTGTGACTTTGACAGCGCCCTACCTTGCTTGTGCGCGGCAACTCGCGCGCTCGCAAAAGCAAATGCTCTCAATTATCGTTGTAGATGGTATAAGCGTACAAGAGGTGAGCATATGAAATTGATCGCACGATACTTTATGAGGCGGCGCAGAAAGAAAATGCTGCGTCGCGCGCAAACTCCGGTCCTCATCGTGCTGGCGGGGACACTATTCGTCGGTCTGGTGTATTGGTTGTGGCGGCGCTGGACGGCTACCGAAGAAGAACTCGACATCGTGCGCGCTGAACATTTGCAGAGGGCGTCTGATACACGGGACTATATGCCAAGCGCGCCGACGCGACCGCGCCCGCGAGTTGACCTCAGCGCCATCGGTCAAGAATTGCCTCCCTTCTTGTCCCGACTGCGCTCGCAGCGCGGCGACGAAGAAGCACAATCCGGTCAGCCGCAAGACAACGCGCGGGATTCTTTAACAATGCAAGATGAATCCCGGTCCGCGGGCGACGAGAATTCGACTGCGACCGACCAGATGCGAAGTATGCCGGAATCACCGGAGGCGGAATCCTCCGAATCAACGCGAGCTTCTGGCTCGGCGAGCGGTCTTGCATCCGAGCACCAACCGCAGCCCGCGCAGCAGCGCGCGGAACCAGAGTGGCGTCCAGCGGATGCACCGCCAACGCAATCCGCTGAAAGTGTTAACGCGGGCGAGACTCCAAGCGATTCTGTTCAGATGGCTGGCGAGTATGAAGCAATGGCGCGTGAAGCGCATTCAACTTCAGCTGAATCTTTGAATCAGAGCTCGACGGAGGAGATGCCGCCGGTGATAGAGCCGCGACCATCCACGACCGATTACGATTCTGAAACAGGAGAGATCAGGTTGACGGATTTCGCGGCGGATAAAGTTGATTCCGATGCCGGTTACGATAAACCCGACCTCGTTCAAGTGTCCGACACCAAACCGAGTGAGGCTGAAATTACTCCGACCGGTTATGGCGAAGAACTCGGCGCGGAGGACCAGGATAGAGATGGAGGAACAGAGCCAAGTGATTCGGCGCCCGAAATTATTCAGTTCGGTCTGCTCGGGCAGGGCAATGACCCGCGCGCTCCAATCAGTGAAATCGATCTCGCGGCGGCGGACGATCAGCCGATGATGGGTGAGGCAAGCAGTCTGACGGCAGGCGCTCGCGACGACGATGAGCTTGAGAATGGAACCAAGCCGTTCGAGAGCGCGGGCGCGCGCGAGGATGTGTCCGGTGATGATCAGCTTGAGCAAGTGAATGGAATCGGCATGGTCTATGCCGACCGTCTGCGCGCGGCAGGCATTGGCGCTCTCGAAGACCTCGCCAACTCAAGCCCCGATCAACTTGAAAACATTCTCAACATTCCCAAGTGGCGCAAGATCGATTACGAAGGTTGGATCGAACAGGCGAAGCAATTGTCGCAATCTGGAACGCGCTGAGCGCGCGGTGATCGAGAAATGCAAACGGCACGAGCATCACTTGAGACTTCAAGTTGCTCGTGCCGCGTTATTTTGCGAACGATGACCGGGTCGATTACGCGCCAGCGGTCTGTTGGTCGCGCGCTTCTTTTGGCGCGAGGGACGCGCTCAGGGCATCCGCCAAACGCTGCGCCATCTCGAGCGCGCTATTGTGCATCGGCAGCGCGACCATCTCGAAACTTTCTGCCCACGCTTTTTCGCGGAACATTACTTTCAACTTGGGCCAGATCCAACCGAACAACTCGCCGTGTCGATAGGTGTCGAGATCGGCGACGGTCTGCCAATGGCTGATGGTCACGAAATCATCGGGGCTGCTTTGGAGCAAGCTGAGATAAAGACATCCGCGCTGGGTACGGATGGCATGAGAGGACTCTGTGAAAAGACGGAGAAATTCTTGCCCTTTGCCGGGCTGAAAACGCATTGCCACAAGGCGCACGATCATAACCTGCCTCCTTAAAATTTGAGAGTGCGACCAGCGCCATTGCCGCGCACGCGTTCGGATTCTATAACACTGCTAGACAAAAAGAGTTACGCCGCTCGAACCACCTGATGCTTTAGACGGCGGACAATTTTACCCGCGCTTGTGTATACCTAACGAATGGTGCTAGTTGCTATTTCAAGCTTGGTACGTGCCCAATCATACGATTTTGCCTAAACTTCCGCGACTGCGTGAGCGTCAACCAGCACCATTCGTTACCTACAAATGGCGGTAGCGCGTACTCGAGCGAGCGACCCGGTAGGTTGCAGAGTGACACGCCGCGTTGTGAGTCCAGAGCTTCTCTTTCGATAGTGACGGTTGGAACTTTCCAGCCCGCCCGTAAAACAAGAGAGAGCCATATTCTCGGCTCTCTCAATTGCGCGCAAGCCGATCAATCGTTCACGATCAGCACCTTGCCGAACGCCTTGCGGTCTTCGAGATAACGCTGCGCCTCGCGCGTTTCGGACAATGGAAAAGTCCGGTCGATGATCGAGCGCAATTTTCGTTGCAACAATAAATTCATGATGTCATCAAACTCACGATGAGCGCAACCGTTCGAGCCGAGCAAGGTCAACTGTTTCCAGAACAGTGACCAGATATCTGTCTCGCCACTACGCCCCGAGGAGCCGCCGCACGTCACCA
>JBBSHK010000212.1:0-5846 GCA_038253185.1 Anaerolineae bacterium
TATTGGCGCGTGACAAAGTAAAGATTCTCTGTGCCTTTGACTGTACCGTCGATGGAAATCTGAGCATTGCCCTCGTCCGGTCCACGCAAGGTGACCCACGTGATCGAGGTGCCGGTGAATTTAAAGCTGATGGTATCGCCCTGAGTCTTGCTGGCGCGATAGGTGCCGCCATTCGCGCCGGCGTCTTTGACACCGCACCAACCGTCATACTTGATAAGGTAGCTGCTGTCACTGCTGTCTTGGACGGCGTTGACGGTGTGCGTCGCGGCGGGCGTTGCAGTAGGAGTCGCCGCGGGAGTCGCGGGACAATCGGGCTTGGGTGTAGGTGTGAACGTCTGCGTCATGGTTGCAGTCCGGCTCGGCGTCGAAGTTGCGGTAGGTGTGGACGTCTGCGTCATGGTTGCAGTCCGGCTCGGCGACGAAGTTGCGGTAGGACTCGCCGTCGAGACTGGTGTACCCGCGCCCGCGCAAGGAGTGCCACTGATGTTATTCAGAGGAAAGTCAAAGCCGCGTGTCGCGTCCACATCGGTATAGACATCCGTGTCGCTGTCGCGTCCGCCGCTGAACGCGGTCACATTGTAAAGTGTCTCGGTCGCGCCAATCGGGCGACCTGTCCCAAAACCATTCGTCGTAAAGTTCGGCACCTCGATGCAGATGGTGTTGCCATTGATCGTGCCGTTGACATTCATCTCGTGCGGGTATTGGACGACTTTGCAGTTCTTGGGCGTGGTCGTCACACAGCCGTTGCCGGGCGCGCCGGTGGTCGGATCGGAACCCTTGCCGCTGCCCGCAAAGAGCGTGGGCGTGAGCCCGCCGATCGATTCCGCGCCTAGATAAAAGATGCGGTACGATTCTTCGCCGCCTTCGCCAACCGATTTGGCTTGAAAGCGCGTAATCCAAAAGGCATTCGCTTTGCCGGGGGGCGGCAAGAAGCTGCTCAGGTTGTCCAGCGTCATCTTGACCTGCAAGGTGCTCGCGGTGATCTGACTGACGCGTACTTGCGTAAAGTCAAGCTGCGGCTGATTGGGTCCGGCAGAGCCGCCGGGTCCGGGTCCTGCCGGATCGTAATGTGGCGAATGCGCGTCGCCAGTCGGATCCGAGATTGGATTTAAGGGAGCCGTGGCGCTGAGTGTGCCGCCGAGTGGGCTCGGTCCGGCAAGCTGTCGCTCTTCAAACAGATGCGCGCCGTGATGCTGGCTCGTCGTGTCATCATAGACGATGCGGATGCGACCGCCATTGTCGATGTTCACCGCAAAGTAATCTGCCATAGTGCGGTCACTCGTCGGATCAGTCGTACATAAGAGACCCGCGAGACAGACCTGACCATAGTGCATTGGTTTTTCGGTAAAGCGATCCTGCTCGATGTTGGGTGTTAATGTATTCGCATTGGTGACGAGCGTGACAAAGCCAAACCATTTCGCGTTGGTCGAGGCGACACGGTCAGCATACCATGAGGTGAACCCAGAAGGACCGGCAGGATCCGTCGAGCTGGTGCCGTACCAGGTCATTACGAGATTACCGGTCGCGCCGCCCTTGTTCCAGACGAAGACGTTCGTATTCGCGGGCGCTTGGCTAACGCGAATGGCGCTACTCCACGTGTTGCCTTGATCATTCGAGTAGGCGTAGTAAACCTGATTGTCCGTCGTGTCGATCCACGTTGCATACAGATTACCGGCGGCGTCGAAGGTCACGTGCGAAAATAGGTTGCCGACGGCGTTGCTGCTGGGCACGAGTATATTAGTGTAGCGAACGTCGGTAGGTAGACCGGTGAGTGTCGTGCGGAGATTAATGTGACCTCGCGTGATTTGCATCTTGCCGCTGCTGGTGATGCAGGGCAGGTAGATATTGCGGTTGACCGGCTCGAAGCGGAGTTGACCGCAAGAAGAGCCATTCGTCACCACCGCGCCGGTCGTCGTGTTCACGTAAACGACACCGCCGACCGCGTCCGTGGGACCGGTTGAACCGGGCGAGACAAGAATGAAAGAAGCGTTGGTCGGCACCTGACGATAGGTGACAAACACGAGGTTGTCCCCCGCGCCCGTGGCTCCGACCGTGTGATCAATACCATTGTCCACTGCGAGCCACTGGCGATCGCCGCCGACGCTCTCCGCGCACACCGGATTCTTGCGCCAAGAGTTGCCGCCGTCATTGCTCACCGAGCAGTCCATTTGCTCCAGTCCTTCGAGATCGGCAAAGTACGCGTAACCTTGATCGTCGGTGATGATGTCGGTGTCGCCGCCGCCGGGAGGACTGTTCGGACGCAAGCCGATAGGACTCACCACATTGAATTGATTACCGCCGTCAATCGAGCGATGAATGAACGATTGAGAAGTCGAGAAACCCCATGGACCTGACTCCCAATAGTTGTCGTCCTTGTCAAGATGATTGACTGGTTCGCCTTCGGTGCGCTGCGTATCGATCACGACCGCAGGTCCGAAAGTGATGTTACCGGAAGTGTAGGTTGGGTTCGGCGCGGGACCGCTGGTCGGCGTCACCGTCACGGTGCGCGTCGGGGTCCTCGTCGGAGTCGATGTGGCGACCTGTGTGCCCGCCACGGTTGGCGTAGGTGTGCTGGTAGCCGAGGGTGGGGTACGGCAAGGTGCCAGCTCGAACGACCCAATGCGCGTCCTCCAGCGAGTGGTGACAATTGGTATTCCACCTGAGTAATACTCATTGGTATACCAGAAGGTACAATCGTCGGCGGGGTCAACGGTCAAGTCGCTGTAATCGCCCCATCGACCGAGCGGGAACGATTGCGAGCTGGTCCCCTGAAACAGAACCTGTTCGCCTTGCGCGAGTGTATTCGCTGGATCATCTTTGCGTCGTCCCGCGTAGCGCAGTGCAGGAAAATCAAACGTACCGGAAGAGCTGAATCCGATGGCGAGATCGCCACTGACATTCAGCGCGGCGCTGCCCATCCAGCGCCAGAGCGGATTGAGCGCCGTGTCAGGTTGCGTGTACGTACTCTGCTGGTACACCAGCGGCGTCAAGCCGCCGGGACTGCGAATTTCGTACCAGCGAATGCCAATTCGATCCGGCAGCCCACCCTCCGCGACCACGACGACCGAGTGGTTGCTCACGAGGGATTCGTAATCGAGAAAGTTGCGATACTGCAAACGGAACATCAGCCGGTCGCCGAGCGTATCGAGTTGGGTCGAAGATAATTTTTGTGGCACACAGTTCGGACCGTTGCCGTACACGCACTGCGGCTGGACGAATGGTGTGACCGGAAGGACGTGATTCGGCGCGAGGTTCGCGCCCGTACCGAAAGTCGAATTGGAGGGGTTCGACCAATCCACGTGAAAATTCCAGATGGCGAGACCAAACGGAATGCCGAAGGTGTTGGTCGAGTCAATTTCCGCAAAATAATTTGGTGCTCCGGCGGGCGGTGGCGGTCCATCCAAATCGGACGGCAGCATGCCCGCGACATTCACGCTGTACGTCCCGGCATCAAAGATCACGACGCGCGCCGCTTGACCTGCCAACATCTTGCCGCGCTCGAACGCGAATGCCGCCGAGCCGGCTGATGTTTCAGAATTCTGCGGAAATTCATTCGCGGACATATAGTACGCGTCGGGCCACAGTCCAAAGTGTGGATAATCGTAAAAGACGGTCGAGCCGAAAAGGAATTCGTACAGATAATACGCGCCGGTCGCGTCAGGTGTCACCGAGATGGCGATACACTCGCCGTACTCTTCGCCCGCGTTGGGCGTGGCGATGAACTGGCTCAAGAGCCAGCGGTCGGCGAGGTGATCGTAAATGACGACTGGGTCGCCATCGTTATGGGCAAAGCACTCGCCGCCGGGTCCGCCGTTTGCTGGGTTCCACAGCGAATTGGTGGCGCGCGGTTTGTCGAGCAGTGGAGTGCCAGTCTTGGTATAGACCTGAAACGCGGTGTTGACCATCTGCACATATTGAGTGGGTCCAACATCGCCGTTGGTATCAGGCGGCAAACAACTGCAACCGGAGGCTACTGCGTCGATGCCGTCAAAGGTTACGATCGGAGGCGGCGGGGTCGGTGCGTTGGGTGCTGCGGCACTTTGCACGGCGGTATCTTTAACGGTGGGTGCTTGCGGGCTCTGCTGTGAGCCTGTATGCAAATGACGCAGCGGAATCTCGCGCACTGTGTCTGAACTCGATGGCTCAACGCCGGGAAGATCGCGCACTGCGCGCGAGGTTCCCCCAAACCGTCCCTGGCGGACAATCGGCTTGCCGGGGGTTGTACCTTGCGCGGAAGTCGAATGGACACTTCCGTCCGAGAAAAAGAGCGCCGCCGACAGGAAAATTGCTGCCGCAACAAGCCATGCCGCGCGGAACTGACGAGACGAGAGGTGCGAAACTTTTTTCACTTTAACCCCCATTGGTTGAAATTAGCGAATATCAAAATCCGAACCATCCTATCTGCTTAATCAACGTCAGCCCCACATGGATTATTACAAAGATACGAAAGAAATTATGCTCTCGATTCGCGCGCTCACGCAAAACGAATTAATGGAATCGAGGTGCGCGGCTGCGGTAGTTATATTGGCACAAAAAACTTTTAGAACGCAATGTGCAACTTATTCGCGTTTTCAACTGTCATTTCGAGGAGCGCAGTCTGCGACGAGAAATCTCAGCGTGAGGCGCATCGAGATTTCTCACTTTGTTCGAAATGACAAAAAGAGTTGCACATTAGGTTTTTAGAGTGTGATCTGCGCGCCGCGCCGCGACCAGTTTCAATCTCGGAAGAAAAAAGAGGCGCGCACACGCACGCCCTTGAAACACACAACAGGGAATGAGTTTAAGGAAGAGGTAATGTTGGCAACGGCAGCGTAGGTGCCCCGGTCGGCTTGGGCAAGGCGGGCAGCGTGAGCGTCGCCGCGGCGGTCGGCTTGGGCAGCGTTGGAACGACGGTCAGTGGAGTGCGTGTTGGTGGTACAACCGTCGCCGCGCGCAACGTCGGCGCAACGGTTGGGCGTATCTGCGTTGGCGCGACCTCGGGCACAATCGTTGCGGGCGCGCGCGTTGGCGCAATGCTCGGAGCCGGATTCGGCGGGCGCGCGGTCGGGGCTGGGACGCTCGTACTGGGAGAAGGTGGCAGTGCTGGCAGGCTCACGCTGCCATTTGTCGCGCCGTCAACCGAAGTGCCAGACACCGGTAAACTCACCAAGCCTACTGGAGTTGAGCTAGGCGCAGCAAGTGGCATCGCCGTGGCAGTTGGATTTACCCCCGGCGCCGGAGTCGCGTTGGGCGGGGCGGGGAGTGGCGCAAGCGCGGGATGTGCGTCGAGCCAATCCGTGAGCAGAGCGTTTGTGGTCGCGCGGTAGACGGAATCCCATTGATCTACATCACGCTGCCATTCGCGCAAGCGCGGCGCGATTTCCGTGGCTGGCAGAATCGTTGCGGCGCGACTCAAATGGTTCAGCGAATCGCTCAAAGTCTGAGCGACGAGCATCGGAGGTGCGCCCCGCGCGACGAGTTGTTCCGCTTCAACGCGACGTTTGTCGGCGAGCTCCAATTCCGCTTGCGCGCGAGTGGTGGGAGAAGAAATGAATTGCAAGCGCAGCGCTTCGGTGGTGAGCTTGACGGGATAGAGCGCCTCGCCCGGCAGCGCGGCAGCCGCGAGCGTATTCATCGCTCCGAGCAACAGGATCAGGACCACTGCGGCGCTCAACGCCATCTGCCAATTCATCGCGGGTCGCGGCGTGATGATTGATCGCATGCGCGGCGCGCGGTTTAGTCGTGCGCGTGCGCGCGCGAGGCGCTGCCACATACGCAGTGAGGTTGCCGCGTTCGCTTTGGGCAATTCAATTGCGCGCAATGGTCGCGTAACTGGCGCGTGAACTTTGGTTTCTACATTCTTCCAA
>JBBSHK010000213.1:0-5837 GCA_038253185.1 Anaerolineae bacterium
AAATTGCTTGACCGCGAAATGGATGCGAATCACAATCGCGCGGTGATCACGTTCGCGGGCGAACCCGCGCAGGTGGAAGAAGCCGCATTCCGCGGCGCGCAAGCTGCCGCGCAATTGATTGATCTCGATCAGCATCGGGGCGAGCACCCGCGTATGGGCGCGACGGATGTGATTCCATTCGTGCCAATACAAAATGTGACGATGGACGAATGTGTGGCGATGGCGCGGCGCGTGGGCGAACGCATTGCGCGCGAATTGGAGATTCCGGTCTACCTATACGAGCGCGCCGCGATGCGTGCTGAACGGCGCGACCTCGCGTACATCCGGCGCGGCGAGTACGAAGGATTGAAAGAAGCGATTGCGGCAAATCCCGAACGCGCACCAGATTTCGGACCCAAGCGTTTGGGTCAAGCCGGCGCGACGGCTGTAGGCGCGCGTCCGTTTTTGATCGCTTACAACGTGAATCTCGCGACCAACGATTTGCAAATCGCGAAAGAGATTGCGAGGGTCACGCGCGAAAAAGGCGGTGGACTACCGACGGTCAAGGCGTTGGGATTCGCACTGGAAGACAGGGGCATCGTGCAGGTCTCGATGAATCTCACCGACTTTAACGTGACCGGGATGTTAGCCGCCTTCAATCACGTGCGCGCGGAAGCAGAGAAGCGTGGGGTGCAGATTGTCGGCAGCGAATTGATCGGACTTGTACCACTCGAAGCCATCACGCAGCTCACACGTCAAGTGCTGAGGTTGGAAGAGTTCAATCCAAAGCAAATCGTCGAAATGCAATTGTTTCAATCCGAAGCGGCGTCAGATGGCGAAAGCTGTTGAACGACGCTGGCTCGTGCTCACGGTCGCGTTCGCCGTCGCGCTGCTCGCAATTTTCGCGGGCGCGGCGGCGGGGATTCGATTCGACGGCGGCTCGCGAAGGCGACAACACGCTCGAGCATTAATCCGGCGAGAGAAAAAGACCGTACTTTAATGGTGCGGTCTTTTGTTGCAACTGCGAATTGGCTTATTGCCTCATTCGTCCTTTACCGCCAACTCGATGGCTTGTGTGAAGGTGAGCCCGCGTCCTGCTTCCCAAAATACTTTGAACGATTTGCTATCGAGTTCGCTCTGTGCATACGCCAATGTGCGTTCGCGCGTGTCGCGGTAAGCCATAAGCAGCGGCGCGCCCAAGATTTCATGCAGGTGTTCCGCCGCCGCGAGAAGTCGCGCGACGCGTTCAGGGTCGCCCAGCTCCGCAAAGACGGCGGCGAGTCCTTCTAAACAGACGGTGCCCCACCATTTGTCGCCAATTTCCTGGAAGACCCTCAGCGCCTGAATGTACTTGTTACGCGCGGTCGCATAATCTCTTTGATAGAATTTCGCTTCGGCAATATACATCAGCGCTCGCGCGATTCCTCTTTTGTCGTCGAAGCTTCGCCCGATTTCCAGCACTTCATCAAAGAGCGCCAGCGCGCGTTCGTGATCGCCCTGCTGATTAATCGCCCACGCGAATTGAAGTAGGATATTGCCGATCCACCAGCGGTCGCCCACCTCGCGCATCAATGCGAGACTTTGCTCGAGCACCTGACGCGCCTGCGACAATTCTCCCTCAGCCAAGTACATCGAACCCAAGAAAAAGTAAACATAGCTCATCCCGCGTTTGTCGCCCAATTTCTTAAAGATGGTCAAGCTCTCGTCCAGCACGCGCCTCGTTTGGTCAAAATTCCCTGTCATCATCTGCGCGTGTGCCATCAAGTTCAGCGATGTCGCGATACTGTGTTGATCACCCGCCTGGCGCGAGAGCTCTGACGCCTCGGTTAGCAATACGATGGCTCGCGCATAATCAGCTTGGTAATTGGCAAGACTTGCTGCTCCAATAAGTGCCTTGGCGCGCGCGAGTGGTGGAGCATCGCTGGCGCGCGCGAGCGCTCCCTCCAGCCAACGCCTCCCTTCGCTGAAATAGCTACGCACGCGCCAAAAGCGCCACAGTGACGCCGCGAATCCGAGTTGTACTTCCGGACGGTGACTAGACCACTCCAACGCCGCGCGGATGTTATCGTAATCATTGTCGAGACGCCGCAACCACGTTTCTTGCTCAGTCCCCCTTAATTCAGGGTCGACGCCTTCCACAAATTCGACAAAATAATCCAGATGATGGTCGCGAATGTGCGTTGCCTCGCCCGAGTCTATCAATTTCTCCTGCGCGTATTGCCGGATGGTCTCTAACATCCGATAACGCATTTCGTCATTGCGCTCGTCGGTCGTGACTAATGACTTGTTCAACAATTGCACGAGTAGATCGAGGATGTCAGAAGGCATAAGCTGGTCGACGGAAGGGAGTGAGCCACTGTCGCCGTCTTCTGCTTTCTGCATACTGCCCACTGCCTCTGCCGACTCAAGCGTCCATCCGCCTGCGAACACCGAGAGGCGACGCAACAGTACTCGCTCGACTTCCGGCAGCAAATCGTAACTCCAATCAATCAGGGCGCGCAGCGTTTGCTGACGCGGCAGCGCGGTACGACTGCCGCCGGTCAATAAGCGAAACCTATCGTCCAGCCGCGCGGCAATCTGCTGCGGCGACAATACTTTTACGCGCGCGGCTGCCAACTCTATCGCGAGAGGAATGCCGTCAAGCCTTTCGCAAATCTCTATCACAAAAGGCGTGTTCGACTCGGTCAAGGTGAATGAGGGCTGTGCCGCAAGCGCGCGGTCAATGAACAAGCGCGTCGATTCAAATGCAGTTAGCGTTTCGACCGTGACACCGTCGCGCCCTTTCGGAACTGAAAGTATCGGCACGCGCCAGGTTGTTTCACCGGAAATGCCCAGTGCTTCGCGACTGGTCGCCAAAATCCGCACCTCCGGACAGGCGCGCAACAGTGTGTCGGCGAGTTGCGCGCAAACGTCAATCAAATGTTCACAATTGTCAAGCAAGAGCAGTAAATTCTTTGATCGGAGGTAATTCATCAACGTTGTCGTAATGGGTTGTTCTGCTACTTCGCGCACGCCGAGCACGGCAGCGACCGTTTGCGGTACGAGCTGCGCTTCGGCAACCGGCGCCAATTCCACCAGCCACACACCATGTTTGAAGTGTTCCGCGTCCAACGTTTCCGCGGCGACCTGTAGCGCTAAACGCGTTTTCCCTGTTCCGCCCGGACCGATCAATGTAAGGAGGCGCGTTTCTGCAAGCAGGTGATTTACCTCTGCGATTGCGCGTTCTCGTCCAATAAAACTTGTGAGAGCGAGCGGCAGATTGTTGGGAAGCGTGTCGAGGGTGTTTAGCGGCGCAAAGTCCGAGGGCAAACCCGCGATCATGAGTTGATAAAGATGTTTCGGTTGGCGCAGGTCTTTGAGACGATGCTCACCCCAATCGCGCAAGGTGACACCCTCTGGCAATCCAGCCTCGACCAAATCGCGTGTCGTCTGTGAGAGCAACACCTGTCCACCATGTCCAGCCGCGCCGATACGCGCGGCGCGATGCACGTCAATGCCGACGTAACGATTCGCGACGACACTCGGCTCGCCCGTGTGCAATCCCATCCTCACGCGCACCGCAGCATCCTCGCGCCACGCGTGAGACGCGAAGGCACGCTGTGCCGCGACCGCAGCGTTCACTGCAGCGACTGCTCGCGGGAACGCCGCGAATAAAGAATCGCCTTGTGTGTCGACCACCTGCCCGCCGTGCGCATCAATCGTAAAGCGAAGGATTTCTTCCTGCTCCGCCAGCACAGTGGGGTAGGCATCCTTCAAGCGCTGAAGGAGTTCAGTCGAGCCTTCAATATCGGTAAATAGCAACGTGACAGTCCCGTTCGGTAATCCTTGCCCCGAGCGGTGCGCGCTTTGGAGCGCGGTCGCAGGGTCTAGCATTTTTTCTCCCGCGTCGAAACGAAAGGATCAGCCCTCGCGTCAGTGGATTATGCGACCGCGCTTGATGATCGTCTGGATCGGATTCGTACCATAGCGGTACGCAAGATAGCGATAGTCGGGGATGTCTGCAATGAGAATGTCCGCGGACTTGCCCGCTTGAATCGAACCGACGCGCTGCCCCACCCCGCTCGCGTACGCGGCATTCAAGGTCGCCGCGACAATCGCTTCCGCCGTCGTCAATTTTTCATAACGCGTCGCGATGGCGATCACCAGCGACATTGATTCGCACCAACTCGTGCCGGGATTCAAATCGGAACCAAGCGCAACAGGAACCTCCTCCTCGATGAACGCGCGCCCATTTGCGAAATCGTGCTTGCCGAGACCGAAGGTTGTGCCGGGCAATAAAACCGCAATGACATTCGCCTCCGCCATTTTTTGCATCTGCTCGCGCCGCGTCACCATCAAATGATCCGCGCTCACCGCCCCGAGCTCACATGCCAGGTCCACCGCGCTAAGATTTGCAAATTCGTCCGCATGAATCTTGAGCGCGAATCCTAATTCTTTCGCACGCGTCAGAATGTGGCGCGACTGCTTCACATCGAACGCGCCTTCGTCGCAAAAGACATCGCAAAAGAATGGCGAAGGGCGAGTGGCGGATAGTGAATCCTTTGCCGCCGGGAGCATTTCATTGAGAACCAACTCGACAAAGTCATCCGCACGTCCACGAAATTCTTCAGGAAGCGCGTGCGCGCCGAGGAAGGAAGGCACGAGGTCGATCGCGTGTGTTGCGCGCAAGCGCTCGATGGCGTCGAGGAGTTTCACTTCGCTGGCGGTATCAAGACCGTAGCCGGTTTTGACTTCTGCTGTGGTCGTGCCGTGCGCGAGCATCGTATCGAGCCGCGCGCGCGCTTCGTCCACGATACGCTCCAAGGATGCGGCGCGCGTGGCGCGTACCGTACTCATGATGCCGCCACCGGCATTCATAATTTCGAGATAACTCGCACCGCGCAGCCGCAGCTCGAACTCGTTCGCGCGATCTCCCGCAAAAATCGCGTGGGTGTGCGCGTCCACAAACCCCGGCAGCACGACGCGTCCGCTTGCGTCCAACTCTCGCGTCTGACTTGTCGCGAGCGCGCGAATTTCGCCGGTTGTTGCGACCGCGACGATTTGTTCATCCTCAATCGCGATCGCGCCATTTTCAATAATGCCGAGTTCGCCCTGAGTCGCGCCGCGTTTCGCCGCGTCGGCGGCAACGGTGAGGAGTTGAGCGGCGGAATGAATGATGAGATTAATCATTTGTGCGAGCGGTTCTTGAGCGGGGACAGCTTGCCGAAAATTCCTGAGCCAAAGATTTGACTGAGGGCTCCTCCCGGCGGCAGGTCGGATTCTTGAATGTGATCACCTTCGACCCATTTATTGTAGAACGCGTCCGCGACAATTTGCCCCGCGACTTGCGCCAGCGCGTTTTTCCAAATCGCGCCATCCGCGCGTTTGAATTGATTCTCGCGCGCGTAACGCGACAAGAATTCGAAAAACTTTTCATCGCCGAGTTGCTGCCGCAGCACGTCGTACATCAACGCGCCCTTGCCGTAAACAACAGCTTCGTATTCTTCCGTCGTGAATGCGTTCACCGGCTGAGCGAGTTTCTTGTCCCCCTGATCCAATACCAATGAATACGGCAGACGAATGAAGAGGTCGCGCGCCAAGGACCCACTCTCTTTGCCCGACGTTTCGTCAACGTAAAAAGCAGACGACCAATTCGCCAGGGATTCATCGAGCCACGGCTGAGTGAATGAATCATTACCAACCGCGCTATACCACCATTCGTGCGCGGTCTCGTGCGCGACGATGAATCCGGGCAGATCAAGCGCCGCGCTGCTGCCGAGCAACGAACCGATTTCCGAAAACGAGTTCGCGGTATCGGGATCATACATTTCCGAATTAATCATGATCAGACCGGTGGCTTCGACGCCCGCCGCGCCGCC
>JBBSHK010000214.1:0-5817 GCA_038253185.1 Anaerolineae bacterium
GGTGTTGCGCCCAGGGATCGGACAATTCTTCGCAGGTCGAGACGATATTGTGTTTTCGGCGAACAATCGACTGCAACTGCGGCAATACCTTTTCCAAGTAGGAGCCGGTCGCGTGAATCACAATATCCGCGCGGGCGCGCAGCACTTGGTCCGCATCGTTCGACACACTAATGCCGAGCGGCTCTTTCAGACCGATCACGTTCGCGAGTTCCCGACCGACCTTTGCCGGATCCAAATCGACAGCTCCGACGAATTCATAATCCGCGCGCGTCGCGAGCACGCGCGCGATCGCAATGCCGATCGGACCCAAGCCGTAGAGGATGAGGCGCATTTTTTTAGCAGGCATAGTTTTTTGTTCTCACAAAATAAAAAATCCGGTCGTCGCCGGACGGAAGTGCGCGGTTGCGGGCGAGCGGCAAGCCGACACGCGCTCAGCTTGAACGATTTTTTGCGGTGAGCGTTTGATAGACGCGTAGCAAATTGCTTTTGTGAAGTTGGCGCACGGTGCCGTCGAGCGCGATCGGAGTGCCACCGCACGATTCGAGCGTGATATCGCCGAGTTTTTCTTTCGAGGCGCGCGCCGCCACTTTTTCCTTGACTCGCGCGTAGATGCATTCGAGATAGGCGATATTGCTCTCGATGATCTCGTCGATTTCGCCCTTGAGCAATACTTCGCCGTGACCCTGCACAATGTTCTCCAGATTCATTTCGCGAATTTGATTCAACGTTTGGATCAGCACCTCGCGATCGCCGGAGGAGATGTGTGGCAGCGCCATCACCGCGTCGCCGGCAAAGAGAATCTTGTCGCCTTCGATATAGACGCCGATACCATCCGGCGAATGACCGGGCAGCGGCAAAATCCGCAGCATCATTTCTCCGAGGTGAATCGTTGCCTTGTCGGGCAGCGTAAGGTTGGGCAGGCGCAGTTTCACGTCGGCGAGTTCTGGTGTTTGTTGTTTTGCTTCGTTCAGATTCTTTTCACCCGATTTTCGCAGGACCTCGCGGCAGCGCTCGCTGGAAATAATGTCCGCTTCGGTGAACAGAAAATTTCCGTAAACGTGGTCGGCGTGAAAATGGGTGTTGATGACGTAACGCACACCGCGCTTGGATTCACCGCGCAAAAAATCAAGCATCGCGCGCGTTTCATTTGGAAATGGCAGCGTGTCGATGACGACCGTGCCCTCGTCGGTAATGATCGCGCCCGCGGTCACCTGAGCATAGGCTTCGCTCTGAAAAACATAAATGTTGTCGGTAACTCTTTCCTTACGCATAAACCGAACCTTAAATTTTTCGCGCGGTGCGGAACGCCATCGAGGATAACATAGTCAATTGCGCTTGTCAAGCGCATTTCCGAAAAACGCGCGTTCAGATATAATTTCCGCAAAGGGAGGTCGAATGGCTTCGTCGCTGCCCGTGATTCGCGAGTACGAATTGATTGATGAAACAAAAGATTGGACGTACTACTTTGATGACTTGAACGACGTGCGCCGCCGCATCGTGCGCGAGCTGCACCTCAAGCCGGACCTGAAATTTCTCGACGTCGGCACCGGCGACGGCTGGTTCCCACTCGCGTTCAAACAAGCGCTGCCCGATGGTCTGGTCGCAACGATTGAGCTGGCTGTGAATGAAGCTGAGAACGCAGCTCGCCGCGCGCGTAAAGTGGGCGACCGCAGCACTTGCTTTCTCAGCATGGACGCGTATCAACTCGGATTCGCGAGTGGCAGCTTGAATGGCGCTGGCACATTTCTCGCCGTGCAGGATATTTGCGCGTCGACCGAAGATTTACAACGACTGAACCGTGAAATCGCGCGTGTGCTAAATCCCGGCGGCTTTTTTATCATCGCAACCGTGACCCCTGAAGATGCCGAAAACGAATCGCAGCGCCTCGGTATTGAGCTGTATCAATTCATACGCGCCGGATATTTTTCCAAAGAGGAACTGCGCGAGTCGTTGGAGCGCACCGGCTTTGAGCTCGCGCCATTTCGCTTTTACAATACTGGTGTCGATCTCTCGCCCGAATCGGCGCTCGAATTTATCAAATTTCAGTGCGGTTGGTGGGTGGACACATTTCAAATGCCGACGGTGGACTGGCGCACCACGTGGAAAAAATTTGGGCCTCGCATCGAGGCATTAGGCGGTGTGCAGGTCGACGCGAAAATTACCGTTGCGGTCGCGCGCAAGAGATAATCCCTACCTGACGAGCGACCAGCCTCACTCTCTCAACTAGTGCGCAGAGTGATCGCGCGTCCTCTCCCCCTTACTAAGGGGGAGAAAGAGGGGGTAAAACGAAACGGACGAGACACTTGTCTCGTCCATTTTCTTGATAGCGTCCCCGCAATGCCGTGTGCGATCAGGGTTGTGAACCCGCTTTCGCAGGTTTGGGCTGCCTAAACCCTTCGGAAATTTTCAATCCCGCAGGACTGAAAAGTATCCTCCGCGGAAACCGGCTCCCGTAGTTGACGTGTTGGCTCAAACTCCAAACTCGCATCACGTACACAGCAGGGTGAAAAAATAGTAGCACAATCCGAAACGTTGTCAAGCCACTGCCTCACGCGAAAAAATATTTTCGGCGCTTGTGAGAACAACGCGGGGCGACTTTGTCAAGCGCCTCACCTTAAATTTTTTGATCTTTGCGCGGCGGCTGAATCGCCAGGTTCAGCAACTCCAATTGATCCTCATCGACTTCCGATGGCGCGTGCATCATCAGGTCTTCGGCTTGTTGCGTTTTCGGAAATGCCATCACGTCGCGGATGCTCTCCTCGCCTGCGAGAATCGCCACGACGCGATCGATGCCGGGCGCAATGCCTCCATGCGGCGGCGCGCCGTACTCGAAGGCATCGAGCATATGCCCGAATCTCGCGCGCTGCTGCTCGGGATTAATTTTCAAGATGGAAAATATTTTCGCCTGCAGGTCGCGGCGGTGAATACGGATGCTCCCGCTCGCCAGCTCATAACCGTTGCAAATCATATCGTACGAGTTGGAGCGCACGCGCCCCGGATCCACATCGAGCAACGGCTCGTCTTCCGGGTTGGGCGAGGTGAACAGGTGATGCACCGCGTCCCAATGTTTTTCTGCTTCGTTCCATTCAAACAGCGGAAAGTCCACCACCCACGCGAACGCCAGCGCGTTCGGATCGGCAAGCTTCAAGCGCGCGCCGAATTCTTTTCGCAGCGCGCTGAGTGAATCTGCGACGACTCGAGGCGAATCCGCGACGAACAAGAGCAAATCGCCAACTTGGGCGTCCAGCCGCGTTTTGAGCGCGTCGATCTCGGCTGCTTGTAGAAATTTTGCCGCGGGCGATTTTACGCCGTTCGCTTCGACCGACATTGTCACGAGACCTTTCGCGCCGCGCGTCTTTACTATCTCTGTCAATTCGTCGAATTGACTGCGCGCGTAATTGCCTCCGCCCGGAATCCGCAGACCTTTTACCTGCGCGCCACTCTTTGCCGCGTTCGCGAAAACGGAAAAATTCGAATTCTCCGCGAGATCAGTCACATCAACAAGTTCTAAATCAAAACGCAGATCCGGTTTGTCACTGCCGTACTTTGCCATCGCTTCGGCATAAGTCAGCCTGCGCCACGGAGAAACGATTTTCTTTTCGGGCGTAATCGTGTGAACCAATTCTGTAAACAACGCTTCCACCGTTTGCAGTACGTCTTCTTGTACCACGAATGCCATTTCAAGGTCGAGCTGCGTGAATTCCGGTTGGCGGTCGGCGCGCGAATCTTCGTCCCGCATACAGCGCGCGATCTGATAATATTTTTCAAAACCCGCGACCATCAGCAGTTGCTTGAATTGCTGCGGCGATTGGGGTAACGCGTAAAATTTTCCCGGATGCAGTCGGCTCGGCACCAAATAATCGCGCGCGCCCTCGGGCGTGCTCTTGGTCATAATCGGAGTCTCGATTTCGATAAAGCCGCGTTGGTCGAGCCAGTCGCGCATAAACTTGACGACGCGGTGGCGCAACATCAAATTTCGTTGCATACGCTCGCGGCGTAGATCGAGATAGCGATAGGTGAGCCGTAGCGTTTCGTCTACGCCATCTGCTTTGCTGATGACGAACGGCGGAACTTTGGAGGCGTTCAAGATTGCGAGACGCGACGCGAGCACTTCGATCTCGCCCGTGAGCAATTCGTCATTTTCTTGTCCGGGCGGACGCGGCTCGACCACACCTTCGACCTGAATCACGTACTCGGCGCGTAGGGCGCTGGCGATGGCGTGTGAGGCGGGCGCGGTCGCCGGATTGAAAACGATCTGCGTGAGTCCCCAGCGATCGCGCAGGTCGATGAAAATCAAGCCGCCGTGATCGCGCCGCCGGTGCACCCAGCCCGCCAACGTTACTATCTCTCCAATTTGTTCACGTCGGAGTTCGCCGCAATTTTTCGTCTTTAACATAAACCCGCAGCTCCGTTCAGAATTCAAGAGATTATACCGATTCAGAGTCGAAAGTAAAATCGCCGCATCAGTGGCGGCGATTTCAACACGACTTTACGTTCCGCACAACCTCGCGCTGGCGGCGCGCGTGATACAGTCAAACGGCTGTCCAAAGCCGACCAACGGTCGCCATAAAAATTGCAGCGGCGGCAGCAAGAGACGATTCAAGATTCCGGTATTAAGATACAGATCGGCGAGCACCAGACCAAGCACGAGGAACACGCCGAGAATTTCATAGCGAACGAAGGTATTGTAAAAACGCGTGGGGAGAATGATTTGCCACAGGCGCGAGCCGTCGAGCGGGCTGATCGGCACGAGATTGAAAATGGCGAGACCCAGACTCAGCGACACCGCAGTCTGAAACAAGCAACCGGGCGAAAGATACAGGTTCCAATCGCCGAGCGCAAAAATTTTTTGGGGATTGAACGTGAGCAGATGAAAACGCAGCGGCAGCGCCAGCGCGAACGCGAGGAGAAAATTGGTAATCGGTCCGGCGATCGCGACCAGTGCCATTCCGATTTTTGGGCTCGGGCGCAACTTGTCCGCGTCGATGCGCACCGGCTTGCCCCAACCGACGCCGACGAAAAGAATCATCAGCGAGCCGAGCGGGTCGAGATGCGCCAGCGGATTCAGCGAGAGCCGCCCCATTTTTTTCGCCGTGTCATCGCCCAGCAAATTCGCAACAAAGGCGTGACTCGCCTCGTGAAAAGAAAGACCCACCACCAACGCCGTCAAAACATAGACTAATGAAAACCCCAGGTTTTGGAAAAGCATCAATCCTCCACACGTCCGTCGCGCATATGGACAATCCGGTGCGACGCACGCGCCAAATTCTCTTCGTGCGTAATCAACAAAATCGTCTTGCCCGATTCCGCGAGTTCGCTGAGAAGCTCAATAATCCTGCGCGCAGTCGCGCTGTCGAGATTGCCGGTCGGCTCGTCCGCCAGCAAGATCGGCGGATCGTTAATCTGCGCCCGCGCGATTGCCACGCGCTGCTGTTCGCCGCCGGAAAGTTCGGACGGCAATTGCGCGGCGCGTTCCGCTAGACCCACGCGCGCCAGCGCCGCTTCCGCGCGTTCGCGAAATCCGTCGCGTTGGTTGCCCCGCAGTTCTAGCGGGAGTGTCACATTCTCCAATGCGTTCAGCGTGGGCAGCAGTTGAAAGAATTGAAAGACAATCCCGACTTGATCGCGCCGCCATTTCGCCAGCGCGTTCTCCGACAACCCATCAATGCGTCTGCCCCCGACCCAGACCTCGCCCCCAGTCGGCTGGTCGATTCCACCCGCGAGATTCAGCAGAGTCGATTTGCCGCTGCCGCTCGGCCCCACCACCGCGACAAATTCCCCGCGCGCAATTTCCAGCGAAACCTCGCGCAGCGCATA